>JACXTQ010000290.1 GCA_016919605.1 Methylovulum sp. | reverse complement strand
GTGAAATATTCGACCACATCGACTTTAGGGGCAAAAATGGGGGAATATGGGGCGCACTGTTAATATAGGCAATAACCCTCGTAAAATTGACGCCAAAATTTGGAGGAGTAAATCCGCTTAATTTCGCCGATAAAAAAGGCCAGTTTTGGCCTTAAGTTTTGTTTCACCATTAAACGCGCTTTAAAAAGTCAAATCATCCCTATTTGTTATCCCTGTCTGTTGATCTTCCGTCATGCCATATTCCTCCCGAAGCAGTTTTTGTATGGGTAGTTGATAATGACACCAGATACGGTCACGCAGGTCATCAAGCAGTTCGATGATGGCCCAGGCCTGCTCCGGCGTCCATTCTTTGCTAATCAAGAGCTCGAGTCCGCCGGACAGGCCTGAAGGTGGATAGTAAGTTTTCATGCTGCACCCTTTTTAGTGGTTTTGCGTTGGTTAGCCCGGTATTCGGCACGCTCTTGTGCTTCTTTTTGCCGATAGGACTTACCCTTGATCGCGATAATTTCGGCATTGTGTACCAGACGATCAATAAGAGCCACGACACAGGCGGCATTAGGGAATACTTCAGACCATTCAGCGAACGACTTATTGGTGGTGAGCAGCGTGCTTTTTTGTTCATGCCGGCGATTAATGAGTTCGAAGAGCAAATCGGCATGACGGTTTGAGTAAGACAGATAACCCACTTCATCAATCACCAATAGGGCGGGCGCGGTGTAATGGCGTAAGCGCCGCCGCAAGGCCGAATCGCTATCCAGGGCGGCCAACTCACCGAGCAGTTGCCCAGCGGTGGTAAACAGAGCGGTATGCCCGTTCAGGACTGCTTGATAGGTGATATTTTGTGCGATCATGGATTTACCCAAGCCACTGGCACCGACCAGGATCGCATTGGCAGCCGTTTTCAAGAACTCCAGCCCCATGAGTTCCGTGACCGCCAGGCGGTCACATTGCTGTGGCCAGTCCCAGTCAAAGTCAGCCAAAGGCTTGAAACGGCCGATATGCGCATCGCCCAGGCGCCGTTCCAAACTGCGCCGGGCCCGTTCCGCTTCTTCCCAGTTGAGCAATCGTTCGACCCAGGTACTCTCTTCGATTTCAGCCCAATGCGCCAACAACCCATAAAGGCGTAGGCTTTCTGCCCGCAGACGGTGTGCCTCAGTCAACATGGTTGGCCTCCGTGATGTGGTCGTAGCTGTCCAGATTGTGTGGTAGGATCTGGGTGTCGCGGGATTGCACATGGAGGGGTAAGATGATGTCAATGGGTGGCGGTAAATCACGCGCTTCACGTCGGCGCTCCAGCGCATGACGGACGGCATGAGGGTGTGGAACGCCACGCTGTAACGCGTCAGCGACCGCTGCCTGCAGTTCCGATATACCATAACGATCCAATAGCTTTAGCAGGGTACTGGCAAGACGTCCTATGGGCTCGCCACGTTCTGCCGCCAAGGCCAGCAATTCACGGCTTTGGGGTACCGCTTGGGCTAAGCGATCGGTATTGCGGTGCTGGTTGGCGTGATGCTTGTATTCGGTCAGTGTTGCAATATGGATGGGATTTTCGATTTGGCGGCCTTTATCAAAGCTTCGTACATGTGTGGTCACCAGTTCCTGTCCGTTAAGGATGCGGACCTGTTCCAGATCGGCCAACACCGTCAATGTTTGTCGCACATAGTCGTGCGGCACGGAATAATCATTGAGATCAAACCGCGCATACGGTGTTTTACCAATGTTGACGGCAACCTGTTCGTGGGTTGGATAGGGGTTATCAGGCAACGCTAACAGATAATTGCGTTCCTGTGTAAACGCTTCCCGTACGGTTAACGCCGGGTCTTCTGGGCAACGACGGTCAGCTGCAGTCCCTGCCATCCAAACCGCCGCCTGGGCATTCAAATCATCCACGTTAGCAAACGTTCGGCCAGCAAAGAAAGCCTCACGGAGGTAACGGATCGCCCGTTCCACGCGGCCCTTCTCGTTGCCCCGGGCAACGGCAACCGGACGGGGCTCATAGTGGTGGTAACCGGCGAACTCCAACAGGTTGGGATTGAAACGGATGGCTTGGCCTTGGCGCTCCAGTACCGCGCTTTTCAAATTATCATACAACAAGACCCTAGGCACGCCACCCCATGCTTGAAACGCACCGATATGGCCGCGCAGGAAGTTCGCCATGTGCGCGCCGAGAAAAAACTGTACATAGATGATTCGCGACCACGACAGCACCATGACAAAACCCATCAACGCCCGACGCGCACGGCCGATGTCAAGGTGGCCGAAATGCCCCCAGTCCACTTGCGCTTGTTCACCAGGCAACGTTCGTAGCCTCAGGTAGGCCTCGTATTTCGGTTTCGGACGGTGCAACGCAATAATATGGCGAAAGTGGCCAACCGTGCCAACATAACCGCGTTCTGTGACCATGCCATAAAGGCGGGTGGCCGTCAGCGTTGGAAACTGTTCTAGGGTTTCCTGGATAAACGGCAAATACGCATCGATGGCCGATGCCCGGCGGGGCCGCCCAATACGCGGCAAGCCCGCTTGCGCCAATACCCGGCTAACGGTTCCGTGATGTACGCCTAGCTGGGCACAGATCGTGCCGACCCGCCACTTTTCGGCATGGTAATAACGTAAAATTCGGGCTTCAAGTTCAGGGGAAATGGTCATGGCGGTGTCCTCTTCGGGCTAAGGGGTTAATGAAACTAACCCGGCGGCGCTTGAGGAAGTCCAAACGGATAAATTCCGAGCACTGGCAACCGCAAATATGGCAGCGATAACGGCTGTCGGCCAACGACTGACCAGTTTTTACCGATGTTTCCGCCGAGTTCGCCGAAAGTAGACCATCCGAAGCCAATGGCAGGGAACCCTGATGCGTCACTTTTTGTTTGCGACGCCGGTAAAGGTGCATCCGTCGTGCATGTTTTAACCGACCCGGTCGGCCTTGTTGATAGCGATGGCAGGCGGCCTTTTGGGAATGGATACGGGATATCTTGGCACACTCAGCAGAACAGTAACGCTGGCCGCGATCACAGCGACGGCAAATGATGACCTGCTGTTGACAGCGGGCACAGGAGAATAAGCGGCCGGTAGATTCTATCGTTGGCTCCCGTCATGCCAACGAAAAATAGACAGTACTCCTTGTTTATGAAATACTTTCCCTGCACTTGTCTGTGTACAGTGTTAGGCATGGCATCGGGGCTAACTTGCAGGTTTTTACCGGTGTCATGCCGTTCTGATTGGCGGTCACTTTTTACCGCATCTAAGGCTTTCCTGCAAAATCTCTTTTGACAATAAATCCTAAATTAACACTTCCCTTAGATTTAACAAAAAAATCCAGATCGATTTGTTTTCTATTAGGGCTTGTTTTGCTTTCCGCGGCAGTTTTAGGCGGATTTTTAAAATTGTCTACACATACTTCGCCTGTTTCGACAACCTCGATTAATCTTTTTGGACACAGACCATTTGGAAATAATTTATCGCTTTTAGTTTCAGGGAATTTATCGATGGGGAGTAACATTTCTCGCTCATCTCTTAGAATAACCCGCAGCGC
>JACXTQ010000289.1 GCA_016919605.1 Methylovulum sp. | reverse complement strand
TTAAAGTCGCACCACCTTGAATGGTCACGTCATTTTTGGCTGCAATCACTAAATCTTTAACTGTCAAGTCAACGCCGCTATCCACTTCCACATTAGCGGTGGTCACGGTCAAATCAGTTTCACCGGTCGCATTGTCCCTAGTGCGCGTCCCACCTAAAAACAAGCTGTCAAGATTCAAATTGCTTAAATCACTGGATTTGATTTGCACCGACGAATCAGTGGATGCCGTTAAGGTATCAACAATTTTTATGCCATTGCTGCTGGTGATGTCCAATTTACCGCCCCGCCCCGTACCATTGCTATCCGTTGCCGCCGCTGAATTGACCGAACCTTCAAGCAATAGCTGGTTAGCGACATCAATGGCAATCTGGCCGCTATCTTTAGGTATCAGCGGCACAGTTGTGCCATTGGTGGCGGCTTGGGCGGTAAAGAACGTATTGGCGGTTGATTCGGTATATTGCGAATGCTGACGGATAACGCTACCCGATTCGATCAAAAAACCACTGGTACGCGCATCGCGCGTGCCAGTGACGCTGTTAGCGTAATAGCCAGAGACGATTTCCTGTCCTGCGGTATTGTGGGTGGTGACTGTTTGGTCTTGGGTGTTGGCTTGCGGAGTGACCAAATAAGCTCCGGCCAATAAGGCATAGTGAGCCGGCATAATAGTATAATAACCCGCTGGCACCCCATCGGCCCCGCTCAGATAAATCTGGCTACCCGCCGCGTAATGACCTTGCTGGACTGCGCTCAGGCTGCCTAGCAGGCTTTGTTCATAAGGGTCATAAGGGTTTAATGAGACCGAACCTTGTGAGGGCACTATGGCAAAACCACCTTGATAGGACGCGCTACCGGGCAACAGATAATCGCTGCTGCCACCCGCACCGGCAATAAACTCATAAGCTTTTAAATCACCGCCCCCGGAAATGTCAATTTTACCGCCTTTAGCAAGCGTTATGCTGGGAGCGCTCAAATTCACTTTTTTGGTTTGACTGGCCAAATAAGCTTGTGATGATTCATTGAAAACCAAGTTTCTGCCACTTAAGGCATACGTCCAAAACAGCTCGCCCAAGGTATTGCCAAACGGGATGGTGCTTCCATCCGCCGACACCGACGTTATGCTCTTCTCGCCTAAGGTCAAATTGGTGCTGGCGGTTAAGTTAATGCTGCCAAAAGGAGCCTTCACCACCCCATTTTGATTAATGTTCGGCGCCACAAAACTCAAAATGCCATTGGCTGACAATGGCGTTGCATCACTGTTTTTGTTTCCCGAAATGGTGATGCTGCCTTCAGGATTAAGGGTCTTATCGACCGTAAACGTATATTCGGTTAAGGTCGTGGGATAAATTTGGCTAGCTGTCAAATTTAGGTTTGCCGCCGTATTCAAATAGCCAATATATTTATGTTGGTTAAGGTCATAGTAACCTGAGGTGCGCAACTCGTGCGCACTGTTAAGGTTAGCTTGGGCAAAGCCGTCCATACGTAAGTAACCGAACAGATCCGTCCATTGTGAATTTGCGGTGAAATGGCCCGCCCCTGTCCGCAAAGCACTGGTATCGGACGTGCTCAAAAAAGTGCCCCAACCGGCTTTTAGATAAGCGGTGTTCAAGTTGACATGATTGCCCTGGCTGCCTTCGCTAACCCCTTTGGACGTATAACCCCATGACCAACCAATTTTGGGGCTATTCAGTTCAATGCGTTCTTTGGCATGTAGGCTGACATCACCGACAAAGCGGATTTCACCGGGGCTAGTCAGCCTCACATCACTAAAGCCACCATTCTCAATAAGATCACTGCTTATACGTGCCTTGTGGCTTAGGCTACCCTTAGCGAGGGCTCTAGTATTGGAAACAAAATTATCAAGCTTATCGCCATATTTAAAATTGCCCAAAACTGATCCGGTATGTTGGGTCACTTGGATTATGGTGCTATGTCCAGGAAACACGCCCGCAGCCTCCTGATTAGAATCAAGATTCCGTAAAGAAGCGTTAAGCTCCACGTCCAAGCGGCCATTTTTCATGCCAGAAGACCCCGCATAGCCTTGGACAGTGCCTTCCAAATCAATGCCTTCACCAGCGGCAATGGCTATTGAGCCGGCATTGGAACCTACCGTGGTAGGTTTATATATAGTCGCCAAGGTATTAGGGTCAATAACAGGCAAATCCAATATGGCCTTAGTGCCGGAAACATCAATCAAGGCACCTTTTTCTTGAATCACATAACCTTCATTTGCCGTCAACGTGACCGTGCCACCGTCCAACACTTCACCCGAACGGATTTTTAAGCCATTCAGAGGATCCATCTTGGTTGTCCCTTGAGCCAATAATTGGGCATGGCTACCTAACCAAATGGCTTGGGTCGCATCATAGGTAGATATTGGGGTTTCCGCTTTGATAGTCAAATCAATAGAGCCTGCCGGAGCGGCAATCGTACCATCGACATAAATGCCTTTGGAGAGGGTATCCAAACTGATGGCGGCTCCGGTATCGGCGATAATCTCGCTCCCTGTAGCGAGTTTTATGCCCGACAAAGCCTTAAGCGTCAAATTGACCGGATTGCGTAAATTATCGGACAAGGTTTCTATAGAGGTTAATGCCGCCAAAGAATTGGCATTGGCTTGTTCCCTATAGTCGCTCTCCAGCACCCTGTTTTGCCCCAATAGCTTTAAATGGGTATCGCCACTCACCGTCAAACTGTCATAATTACTATTAAGGGTAATCCCACTAAAGCCAGAGTTTGCCAATAAATCAAAATTGCCGTTACTAACACCTAAGATGAACGGTGTCAAGGAACTGGTGCTGGCCGTATCTGCCGATCCGACATCAATTCTGCCACTAGTGAGGCTCAACGTGCCACCTTTCAATAATCCCCAAGCCGATAATTGCCCATTAAGATGCAAGGTGCTGGCTGTGTCCACATACCCCACCGCCGCCAAGGTGATCTCCCCGCCTTCGCCTTCAGTCAAAGTGTCGCCAACTGACAGATGCGCACCACCATCAGCCCGGATGACCGAACCCGCCGCCGTAGTCAAATCACCCTGAGCCGTCACCTTGACACTACCGCCGTCAATCCTTAGGGCATCGGTCGGTGTCGCTGACAGACCCAATTGATAATCGTTAATCCAGCGGCCTGACACATCCAACACCGCCGAACTACTTAAATTAACAACAGCCGATGGTTGTTGGCTGGTATCCATTACATTAGTGCTTAGGCTAATTGTCCCGCCCGCCGCATGAACACTACCTTCAACACTAATGCTGCCACCACTCAACTCAATGTCTGCACCTTGATGGTCAATAGCGGCATTTTTAGCAATAGTGATAGTACCCCCCGTCCTGACCAGCACTTTTTGCACACCCGAATTGTTCATCAAGGCATCCGATAAAGTCAGTGCAGAGGCCGTACCATCGGTTTGGCTAGGGAAAGCGTCATTTAAACCTAAGACAATACCATTGCCATCTTTTTGAAAAATGACATTTTGGGCGGATGTGAGTGCGCCACCTTGAACATCCGTGGTATTGACAATAAACGAACCACCAAACGGCGTATCTGTCAACGCCCGCTGGTTAACGCCCGAATTGGCACCGGCAATTAAGTTGGCATTCCAAGACAATAACGGTGTCTGAATGTTAATGGAACCTGCATCCTTGCCTTCGGTATAGCCTTGCTCATATACGCCCTGACCAAACAAAGCCTGGTTGCTCCACGTATTGGTAACGCCCCATTTCGAATGGACTTCGCTGACTACGCCAAAAATAGACACATAATGCTGGTTAGGGTCTGCATCGCTGATGTCGACAATTTTGCCATAATCGGTCACTAGCTTGGTGGTGTTGATGTAACCACTCTGATAATCAACAGAACCACCAGAAATATTGACCACCGCACCGCTATTTAAAATGACATCGCCATTGGAACTTAAGTTAATGGTACCGCCTTGGGTCAGACGCTCCTGGACGGTACGCGAGACACCATTAGTCGCGCCGCTAGTATCAACAATAGTGGTGGTTTTGCGGGTATCCACAAGCACGGTCTGGCCTTGCAATACCCCACCTTTTTGGAAAGGCGCATCGCGTAAGTCATACGTTTGCACTGACACCTGACCGACATTACGATCCATGGCCACTTGCACATGCTGTATGCCCGACACATCAATAGTGGCATTGGCATCCACCAAAATACGGGCTTTGTTCGGATTGTCGGTAGGTGGGGCATTATGGATAACCGTGAAATCCGCCTTGGTAGTGTCAACATCATTGGCCAAATTGTTAGTGGCCAACATATTGATTTGTGCATAGGGGGCGACAATGTCCGCGTGGCTTTTCAGCTCTATCTGATCGGCGACCACTTCCATATAGGATTGGACTTGGGCCTTGCCATCAATCGCCGTGTCAGTCGATACCGTATCGGCAACGATTTGCGTGACACTGCCCTCACCAAACGTGACCGAAGATTTGGTGCCCAAGCCATCCCCC
Source organism: Methylovulum sp. (assembly GCA_016919605.1). GTDB lineage: Bacteria > Pseudomonadota > Gammaproteobacteria > Methylococcales > Methylomonadaceae > Methylovulum. The sequence continues at coordinate 4,009 of JACXTQ010000289.1, read as the reverse complement.
CTATCGGCATCGCGGGTGGTGCTGGTGGCATACAATTTAGTGGAGTTAATGCCGTGCTTTTCTTGAGCCAACAAACGGATGGAGCCATTGACATTCACTGAAGTGGTCGCAGTCAGCGTCCCGCCTTGATTAACCGCAAAACCTTCCAAAGTAATGTTGCCTTGGCGAGTTAAAATGTCGCCAGCGTTGGTCACTTTACCGCCGGTATCGACTTCAACTAGCAAACCTTTAAACTGGCTGTTTTGCGAGGGTTGCAAATAAACCTTGTCCTGGCTGGCGACCAAAATCACCTGCCCAAATTCATTGGTGGCGATGGAGCCGTTATTGGTGACAGTAGGGGCGGCTATAACGACCAAACCGTCATTGTTGGCATCGCCGGTGGCGGTGATTTTCGCACCTTTTTCAATAACAATGGCAGAACCCACCTTGGTGCTGTCATCACCTAAGGCGGGCTTGTTAAGGGCGGCGGTGCTTTGCTGAGTCAAACCTGCCGTCAGGACATCATCGGAAATTTTTAGTGACGAGGCCACTAAGGTATTGACATCAACAACGGAATCCTTACCGAACACAAAACCATTTTGGTTATAAAGGTAAACTTGACCGTTAGACGTGATCTCACCCAAGATTTGGCTAGGGCTGCCTTGTAAAATCTTATTTAAGGCGATTGAACTGCTGTTCGGCTGGTTATACTCAACCTTGTTATGGACACCGACATTATATTCTTGCCAGTTATAAATGGCGTTTTGCGTTGATTGATCTATCTGCAAAGTGTCGCCATGGTAATGGAGACTTTCATTAACCCCCATCGAATTCAAAACCTCGGCGGGTATCGGCAACTCCGCTTGGGCGGCGGGTGTCACCGCCCCCATCAACACCCCGCCCGCCACCGCCATGCGGATGCAGGCAGGCAATGGCCGTAATTTAAAGGTAGGTATTGGATTTTCTGGAGCCACTTTCAGTCTTTTAGCCATGGTTACGCCTGCTTGCCATAAATATGATGCCTATCTTTACAGATAGCATTAAAAATTGTCGGCCACCCACTTGATCCGCTCGTGGTTCGACAAGCTCACCACCAGCGGTTCAGCTCACCACAAATAGCTTAAGGGGATGGCCAATGTTGCCTAACAACCTGACGGGAGGAAACGTCAAGCCTAGCCAACCGTTAAAATTCCGTTGCGATGTTAAAATGCACTTTAGGGTCACCCTGATGCACGGGCTTAAGGTCAATTAAAGGAAACCCTATGTCAAGGACACCGACAAAATGCTTGAACAATTGGATGCGCGTACCCACCCCAGTGCTCGCCAATTCATTGGTGGCGGCATTGCCCGGCAATACCCGTTGCGACCAGCCCTTACCCGCGTCCAAAAACACCAAAGCCTGTAATTTGTTGATATAATCATACTTGGCGGACACTAGCCGGGGTGAGCGCCATTCCATCGAACCGATCATCCCGCTGTCCGTTAAGGCTTGGGTCTCAAAATAGCCGCGAATGCTTTGCATCCCGCCCATGGAAAACTGCTCGTTACTGATTAACGGCGAATCGGCCAATTGCCCGGAAAAGTGGCTGAAATACTCCATCCCGTAAGGCAATTCGTGGGTAAAGTTTAAACCGCCGATCAACGCTATATAGTTGGACTGGGCATATAGACGCTTATTTTCAAACTCGGATTGGTTGTTGCCTAAGCCCCGCACTGAGAAATTAGCCCCTAAATTAAACGAGGTGAGTGATTTTTCACCTTTTAATGACGAGTTATATTGTAAGGTGAAAGGCAAATAACTGATGGGTGTTTTGATAGTGTCCGCACTGATTAGAGCCAAATCTTCCTTAAAGCTTTTATAATCGACCCCAGCCACCATTGAATGCGAATAATTTTTAATGCTCTTGAAAGGCTTTATCAGCCGCGCCCCGTAAATCTCGCCGATACCGACCACCGACAACGCCCCACCACTGGCTATCTGGGCATTTGATGAAGAACTGACCGCATATAAAGCCAATTTGGCGGAATTGTCAAACAAGGGCAACGTGTAAGTGCCGACCACTACCTCAACCTCATCGCTTTTTTCGGGCGAAACCTGATACGTTAATGATGCGCTATGGAATTTTTGCCACAAATTGTCGTAACGGACGCTGGACACCAAACGTAGCAAGCTGGTTGACGAGGTGTTGCGGCCATTAAGCGCGACACTGCCATGCAAAGGCAAATCGTCTTTAACTTTCAAATCCACGTCCAACGTTCCCGGCGTGTCGCCAGGACGCAAAATCGGCGTTATCTTCCGGTCACTGCTTTGGCTATCCAACGCGGCCAGCTGCTCCTGCATTTTGGGCATATTCGGCACATGACCTTCCGCCAATTCGGGAACACCCGCCTTAATGCTACCCAAGGAAAAATAGCGCGAGTCCTTAACCCGCAGCCGCGACACCTTACCTTCCACCACTTGTAGGTAGACCACGCCGTTTTGTACATCTTGCTCAGGAATATCCACACCCACCGTTTGGTAACCTTGGGCGTGATAGACTTTTTCTAACGCTTCACGCGCTTTTTCAACCGTTTCTATGGTTTTTTGCGGGCCTAAAAAAGGGTAAACCGTGCGCTCAAGCTGGGTGCGTTCCAGCAAGGTATTGCCTTTGACACGCAATTCGAACAAATCGAAACGGTTTTCCTGCTCTTTTGTTTGTGCTGTCACGGCGGTATCAGCAGCCGCAACAGTCCAATAACTCCCAAAAAAAAGGCTGAAAGCTACTGATTTTATCAGCAGACCCCGCTTAATATCATATAAAGGCATCTGTATTTATTTGGTCTGAATGGATCTGGTTTGCGACATCGTAGTGTCGGTTATGATAATCAATAGGTTATTCACTAAAGAAAGCTTAATCAGAATAAGCAGTGACAAGTTTTTGCGACCATTATAAGGCGTTTATGTTAATTTTTAATGACAGCACCTTAAAGCTTCGCCACAAGAACAGCCGTGCAAAATTATTTTTCTAAAAAACAAGGGTGACACAGCCTTCAACCCCACCACCTTTTTGGAAAAATAGTTACTTGAAAACACGGGGCCACTTTCCTCAAAACGCAAAAAGCCAACCGTCCGAAAACGGTTGGCCTTATGTTTACAGCACTACTTAGCTGTTGTCCGATCCTTTAATTGCGTTGCACAATTAAATTAAGGAACCAATTGCAGGCCCTGAACATTGTTGGCAGGGTTGTTGGAGTAGATGATAGGGGCGCGGCAATCGTTAGTGGCTTGACCGCTAGTGCCTGGGAAGATAGCGTGGCTTAATGGGTTGACAGGTGCGGCAAGGTTGACTAAACCAGTGCTTGACGCAGGATGGGCCGTATTAGGAACAGCCAAGAAACCGGACACACCGAAAGTGTGGGTTCCGGTATTGGCGTTGACATAGCTCAGGACAGAAGGCGTACTGACCGAGCTAATGATTTCCAGAACCATCGCTTTCAATGACGCATTGCTTAATTGGTTGACGTTGTATTGGAAAGTGGCCTCAACCCAATCAGCATATGTGCCATTGGCAATATTAGCCAACGTAGGTGCTACACCGTCAATTTTAATAAAACGGTAGGCATTGGCCAAGTTGGCATTTTTATCCAGGGATTGGAAACCGATTGCCCAACGCACAGCAGTAGCACCTGCCGCACCATAAGCGGTGCCAGGCGCAAAGTTACCTGAAGTGTTGGCGGCGCCTGAATCCAATTCATTCAAACATTCAGCCAAATCACTGCCGCTGGACATGGCATGAACCATAGGACGCAACAATTTTTCTGAGTTGGCGATAGGGCCGACTTTATAGTTTGATTGGCCGGGTTCGGCAATGGCTGAATGGTCAGCGTGTTGTACCACTTTGCTGCCGCTTGTGCTACAGACGTTGTTCAAAAACTTAACACCGAATTGGGCTTTGGTGCCTGAACCAACAGTACGGCCACAGATAGGGACTTTGGCGCTGCCTGGTTTGTTGGCGGCACTGGTACGGCTATACAAATCAGACGTGCCAAC
>JACXTQ010000288.1 GCA_016919605.1 Methylovulum sp. | reverse complement strand
GTCTTGCCGTCAATGGCGACCACTTCACCTAAGGTGAGTTCGGCCACGCTTTGCGCCCACGCGATGAAACACCCGGTCAATTGGCCAGGTTCGATCCGCGAAACCACCCGCGCTATACAGTCATGTGAAGGGATACCGTTCTCCAACGCTATCCATTGACGCAGCCATCCCTGCTTTTCTTTGCCGAAGGTTTCTATGGCTTCCCAGCCTTCCGCTCCGCAGATGACCGCGCAGACAGTCAATATAAGGATGTCGAGCAACTGATGCCGCTTATGCCGCTCTATACGCGGGTCTTCAAAGGATGAAAAGGCTTCCTGTAAACTGGCCAACTGTTAACTCCAAAAAATTCCTTTGTATCTCATTTTTATGGCAATTTATATGCGCTTGCCCTGGCTAAGGGTAAAGCTTAAGCCCATGATTAAAATAAGGCCTAACCCTACCGGGAGGCGGCGAAAAAAATAGGCCTGATCATCGTAATATTTCTTTACCCATAGCTGCGTTGAGCTGATACAAAGAGTGCCAATAACTGGAGCGGCCACTGATGTGGACACGATAAGTCTCCAGATAAGTGCGTTGTGCGTCTAATACTTCAATCAGCGTTTTACCGCCCAATTCATTGGCTTGGGTGATTTTATCGCGAACGTTCTTGGCCGCGTCCAATTGCCCCGGATCGTCGCTGTCCAAAAATTGGTAAGCGGAGGCGAAGGTTTTAACGACCTGGTCAATTTCTGCACGCAAATCGACCAATTGGGCTTGTAGATTGAGTTGGGTTTGACTGTAAACCGACTTGGCCTTGCCGATATTACCCTGATTGCGGTCAAATATCGGCACGCTAACATTCACCCCCGCCATCCATGAGTTGGCATCGGGGAAACCAATGGCTTGTTGTTGGAATTGTCGGCTATAGCCGACTATCGGTGTCGCTTGCGGATAAGCCTTAGCTTCCTCAAGCTTGATGTCAGCATTGGCTTTTGCCAATTGCTTCTGCAATGAAGCCAAATCAGGGCGGTTTTCTTCAGCCCATTTAAACGCCGATTCTAGGGCAAGAGGTTTTGCCAACGCATTAACTTCTAAGCTACCGTTGACTTTAAGCGACGTAGCCTCAGCTATACCCAATAAAGCGCGGAAACGGTTAAGCGCGGCGGCCAAATCCAGCTCACACGCATAGACATCACGGCGGCTACTGAAAATGGACAGACGGATACGATCCGTCTCAATGGTGCCGACACCGCCAAACGCGACACGGTTACGGATAATGTTTTCCATTCTGGCCAGATTGTCCAAATTTTCATGCGCCAATTCCAGCATCGCCTGCATTTCCAGCACATCATAAAACACCGAAATAGTGGTCGCTATCCTGACCGTATTGGCAAAATCAGCTTCGGCAACGCCTTGTTCGCCCGACACTATTGCCGCCGCCCGTTTCCCAAACAAAAACCAGTCAATCGGCATCGCGACATTAAAATCAAATTGTGGCGGCCTGCCTTGCCGCGTTACCGTAAAAACGCGGGTCAAAGGCAACAACTGAATATCCGTGCTAATTTGCGGATTAGGTAGCAAGCCAGCTGTCAGCAAGTCAGCTTGCGCCTGATTAATGCCTTCAAACGCCGCGGCAATACGGGGGTCGGCTTGATTTAAGGTAAAGGTTTTGGCCTCACCACTGGGCTTGGCAGCAGTTGACACCGATTTCTCATTGCTGGCCGCTGCAATAAAATGGCTTGCCGACAAATGGGCATCCTGTATATATAGGTAATGGCGTAGCCTAGTAATGTTCGGTGGAGCAAGCACTTAACAACAAAGCAACACCGGCCAGACCAAATAAAACAGCATTCACTGGAGAGCCATTCATAAGGTTACGGTTATTTAAAACGGGATGTCGTCATCATAAGGCTCATCAAAATTATCGTGGCTAGCGGCTGGCGAAGTAGTAGCGGCACGACCTGTCGTGCCAGGAGGCGCGTAACTTTGACCGGCAGCGGAGGCCGCGCCCCCTTCGTTCTTTTTACCGACCAAATCAATAATGTTGGCGTTCAATTCCAAAGAAGTTCGCATCGTACCGTCATTAGCCTTGTATTCGCTCATGGACAGTTCACCGGACACAAACACTTGCTGACCTTTTTTCAGATAATTCTGCAAACTGCCTTCAGCGCGTTTACCAAACATCGCCACCCTAATCCACAAAGTCTGTTGCTTGTCGCCAAAACCAATATTATTGGCGACATTGACATTTAACACCGCCAATCCGGCCGGGGTATATCTCACTTCAGCATCACGGCCTACCGTACAGACCCCACTAAAAACATTCGACATGACAAACTTCTCCTAAATATTGATTACTATTGTTTTTAAATCTGTTTATTGCTATCTTTAGCCAGATCGCTTTGCAGAGTTTCCGCCTATAATGCTGAGGCTTTAGAGGCTTTAATCGTTAGCGGCTTCAGCGTTTTTATAACGGATAGACGAAAATACCGATAAACCGATCAGCACCGCACCCACTAAGCCGGTGACCACTTCGGGGATTTCATGGGTCATGCTGACCAGCATAATCGCCGCCAAGCTGCCGATGGCATAATGGGCACCGTGTTCCAGAAACACATATTCATCCAATGTGCCTTGGCGCACCAAGAAAACGGTCAAACTTCTAACAAACATCGCACCTATCGCTAAACCCAACATGATAATGACCACGTCTTGGGTAATTGCAAACGCCCCGATCACACCATCGAAAGAAAATGATGCATCCAGCACTTCCAAATACAAAAAGCTCATGACGCTGCCTTTTTTCAGCACATCGGCCAATTCTTCTCCCTCTTCCTCGTCTTCAAACAAAGCCGACAAACTGTCGACAATCACAAACAGGATCACACCAGAAACGCCGGATACCAAAGCCTCATGACGGATCGCTTCCGGTAACCAATATTGGCTGACCAATAACAAACCCAACGCCAAAATAATTTCAATCGACTCCAGTTTGCCAAAGCTAGCCAATTTTTTCTCAATATAACCCAACCAATGCAATTCTTTGCCTTCATCAAACAGGAACGAAAAAAACACCATCAACAAAAACATGCCACCGAAGGCGGCAATCTGGACATGGGATTCGCTCAAATACTTAGCATAAGTACTGGGGTCATGCAAGGCCATTTGCATGACCCCGACAAAATCAATACCCGTCGCCAGCCCAACAATGGTGATAGGGAACAATAAGCGCATTCCAAACACGGCGATTAAAATTCCCCATGTCAGGAAATATTGTTGCCAACGTTCATCCATTTTTTTCAGTATGGAGGCGTTGACTACCGCGTTATCAAAAGACAAGCTGACTTCCAGCACGCCTAAAATCATTGCTATCATGGTTCCAGCAATGCCACCCCAATAAAAAGCGATAGCCAAACAAACGATAGTGATAATAAATGAAAGTCGAAAATGCTGCATAGGATAATCCTTAACGTAATGGTTTAACCTGCAACTATAAGTCCATTTCGATTAAAATCAATCATTATATAACAGCATACTGGCCGCTTATGAAGAAGATGCACATCGGGCTTTTTTGGCGCATTAAGGTTATCAATGGCACTATCCACCTCCTAGCCAACAAAATCAGGCAAATGGCAAACTTAATTCAGTCCCATAAACGCGGAGCCATCAGAAAAAATCAAATCAAATCTTCAGAAAGCCGTAGAATAGTAAGGCTAAAAGCCATCATTTAAGCAAAATCCATGGGTTCAAAACTATCAGTCAATAACCACCGTGCCGACATCATTGGCTTAACCTACATTTATCCGGTGCTGTCCAGACGCGCTGGCGGCCTGTCGATCGGCATCAACTTCAACACCAACAATACCTGTAACTGGCGATGCGTCTATTGCCAAGTGCATAATTTGACTATCGGTGCGGCTCCGTCGATTGATTTTGCCTTATTAGCGACAGAATTGCGGCTGCTCCTTGATGACGTGCTGCACGGCGATTTTTATGACCGTTTTGAGGTTGATGAGGACAAACGGGTAATTAAGGATATTGCCATCGCCGGTAACGGGGAGCCGACCACACTTAAAGATTTTGCGCGGGCGGTAGGTTTAATCGGACAAATAGCCACCGAAGCGGGGGTATTTCCGACCAGTGATTATATCTTGATTACTAATGGCAGCTTACTACATCTGCCTAGGGTACAAGATGGCTTGCGGGTCTTAAATGATTACCACGGACAAATTTGGTTTAAATTTGATAGCGCCACCGAAGCGGGCCGGACATTAATCAATAATGCCAGCCAAAGCTGTCAGGCGGCCGTGGAAAACCTACTGATCGCTAGCCAATTATGCCAGACCAAATTGCAAACTTGCCTATTTGATTTTGCCGGACGGGGATTTCCAGACACCGAAAAACAAGCGTATCTGGCCGTTTTAAAACAACTGAAGGATCACTGTAATGTTCGTAGGATTATGCTGTATACCATCGCCCGCCCCTCAGCACAGCCTGAAGCCGAACAACTGGCAAAATTGCCTGTGGAGGTTTTGGAAGGGTTTGCTGGGGAAGTCCGTAAACTAGGGTTTGAGGTGTCAGTAAGTATTTAAACGTGGCTATTGACGGCATAAGCGTTAGTGCGAGTCTTGCCCGCACTAACGCTTATGCCCGTATTTCTAGCAAAAACGAAGTGGCGGATTAGCAGAGGCTAAATCCTAAACGACATCCAGGTTTTCGTTTTCATACAGCCGGGTTTTCTTCCAGCCTAAGAATTTTTCGTCGTGAAATTCCAGATCGTTATCTATGGCAAACTCATAGCAACTTCTGAATAAACGGGCTGTTCGGAAGGCGTGCAATTCATCATCAGGTGTAACTCGCTCGACATTACCGACTTGAAAGGTTTTGTTTCTAGCCTTACCGTTGCAAACCCAGAATACCGTATAGCATAAATAGCTTTTGTCTTTACGATGGTCAAATTTGATAGTTCTGGATACGCCAGTCAGACCCGTCGTGGTTTTGTTTTTAGGCGGTTTCAGAAAGCGGGTTTTGCTACCCTTTAAGACCACCAGCATTTGGTCACGCCACGTAATGGCGGCTTGTAATGATTTGTTTCTGTTACCCCAGAGTTTATGCGAAAAATAACGGCTACTCTCTTTGCCGCGCCTGACAATGCGGACTTGATAGCCGAAAACATCAGGCTCGGTGATGTGTTTGTTTTTTTCCATGGAAATACCCTTCCCCAAGTATATATTTAAGTTATTAGTGGCAAGCCTATGCCGCCTTTATTTTATAGTTTTAAAAAATCGTTAACCGATCTGTAACTTTACTGTCATAAATTATCGCTAAAGCTTATATAAAAGCAAGCAAAAATTGCGGTACTGGACAAATCCTTACTAATCTAGTGTAGAATAGGCACTACGCCACTTGCATAGTGGCTGATGAAACCCAATAAAAATTTACTTTTCAATATCTTGGAGACAGTCGATGAGCGTATTAGTCGGTAAGCAAGCCCCTGATTTTACAGTTCCTGCCGTTTTAGGTGATGGACAAATAGTTGATTCATTTAGCTTTTCCCAAGCCACTGAAGGCAAATATGCGGTAGTGTTTTTCTATCCGCTGGATTTTACCTTCGTCTGCCCAAGCGAGCTGATTGCCTTGGATCACCGTATTGACGAATTCACCAGCCGTGGCGTTGAAGTGATTGCAGTTTCTATCGACTCGCATTTCACCCACAATGCTTGGCGCAACACCCCTATCAACAAAGGCGGTATCGGCCCTGTCCGATATACAATGGCCGCCGACATGGCACACAGCATTTGCAAGGCATATGATGTTGAAGCAGCTGCGCCTGCCGTTGCTTACCGTGGCACGTTCCTAATTGATCGTAGTGGTTTGGTGCGTTACCAAGTCGTTAACGATCTGCCATTAGGCCGTAACATGGATGAGTTGTTGCGCATGGTTGACGCGCTGCAATTCCACGAAGAACACGGCGAAGTATGCCCAGCCGGTTGGACTAAAGGCGATGCGGGTATGAATGCAAGCCCTGCCGGTGTAGCGGAGTATTTGGACAAAAACGCTGACAAACTGTAAGTAGCTAAATTACACCCCGCAAAAAAAGGCGCGTTGTTTTGGCAACGCGCCTTTTTTTAATGGGCTTTGAGCCCTGCCCCTAGCTTTTGACGCTTGATTCTTGCATAACCTCCCCGCCTTCGTGGTATTTTTATTCCCCTCTCTTTGCAGCAACCCACCCCTTCACCCCATGAAAACAAAAATCCGCCCCGAGCATTTTGAAGCCCCCTCGATCATCGGCACAATACTCAGGCGGCTACACATTGATATCCCCTTATTTATCGGCTTATCCTT
>JACXTQ010000287.1 GCA_016919605.1 Methylovulum sp. | reverse complement strand
GTCTTGCCGTCAATGGCGACCACTTCACCTAAGGTGAGTTCGGCCACGCTTTGCGCCCACGCGATGAAACACCCGGTCAATTGGCCAGGTTCGATCCGCGAAACCACCCGCGCTATATACAGTCATGTGAAGGGATACCGTTCTCCAACGCTATCCATTGACGCAGCCATCCCTGCTTTTCTTTGCCGAAGGTGTCTTCCAAGGATGAAAAGGCTTCCTGTAAACTGGCCAACTGTTAATTCCAAAAAATTCCTTTGTATCTCATTTTTATGGCAATTTATATGCGCTTGCCCTGCGGTATAGGTTTTGACTTTTTCTTGGCTCATATTATGACCATACTCTTTTTAGGATATTTTAAAGTGTGTGTCCGATTTAGTGTAGCCACATCACTCTAAGTCGGCCTAGCCAACCTGCACTTGCTCAGGAAGGCCATTGATGGCCGCCTAGAGGGAAATCCGCCTAAATCGGGTGAAAAATCTTATAAGGCATCTGAAACAGCGCGTTAAATAGTCTGCGGTGATACTGTCCTCTTTTAAAAGATGAAAACTATCGGCCAATCTGGGAATCAGCGATTTATTCAGCGAGCCCTTAGGTTTACGCGTTAATAGGCTACGCCCACCCTTCCTACAGATTAGCGCATGATGCTGATTTCGGTTCTACCCGTTCCGGTTTGGTTGCGTTTTATCACCACCAAATCGGCATTGCCCTGTTTATCCCAGTCAGCCACGGCGAAGGCAAATTTATGGTCAGTTTCATGTTGGGGCGTACCAGTTTGCAACAAATATTGCTGATAGCTGGAAGCGCCTGATAAAACGCTGACTTCAGTGCTGCCGGTACCTGTGTTGTTTTTTTTGATAATAATCAAATCTGGCCAACCATCATTGTTCCAATCTGCTACCACAAAATCAAAAGTATGATCTGTTTGGTGCAAAGGTGTACCTGTTTGCAACAGGTAATGCTGATAGTTTGAAGCACCGGACAGGATGCTAATTTCTGTGCTGCCAGTGCCGGTGTTGCTTTTTTTGATAATGAATAGGTCGGGCTTGCCATCACCGGTATAGTCTGCGACCGCAAACGCAAAGGTGTCATCGGTTTGGTGTAAAGGCGTACCTGTTTGCAATAGGTATGATTTAAAGCCTGAAGCACCGGATAAAATACTAACTTCGGTGCTCCCCGTACCCGTGTTGCTTTTTTTGATGATGAACAAGTCAGGCCAGCCGTCATTGTCCCAATCGGCCACTGCAAAAGCAAAAGTGTGGTCAGTTTGGTGCAAGTCCGTTGCAGTTTGGAGCAGATAGTCCTGAAAACCAGAAGTACCGGATAATATGCTAACTTCGGTCAATCCGGTGCCGGTGTTGCTTTTTTTGATATTGAACAAATCGGGACGGCCATCGCCATTCCAATCTGCTAACGCAAACGCAAAGGTATCATCGGTTTCGTGTAAGGCAGTGCCTGTTTGCAGGATATAGTTTTGAAAATTTGCAGCCATAATATTTCGAGAGTTACAGAAAGTGGAAGATAAAGCTTTTTAAGATTAGACCCCGGTTCACTTGAAAACCAGCGTTCTTGTTCAGCAAATTATCCACCATGAAGGACGCGAAATTTTTGCCGATATGGCTACGCGCACTTAGTGGTAACTGCTTGTCAAATAGTGGCTTTCAACGGGGGATAGAGTCTAGTTAATAAATTGGCTAACCGCTTAAGACGGGTGGCCATAAAATCAAGCAATTTAGATACCGCTAGTAGTTTAATTTAAAAAATAGAAAACAATTATATTTTTCGGCGTGGTTACAAGTTTTAGCTACTGGCCACAATGGCGGACTGATTTTCAGCCAATTTCCGAGCCCCTTATTGCACTGCCATTAAGTTAAGAGATATGATTTTTATTTCAATAACATAGAAGGCATTATTGATTTGAGGCCGTAGTAAGTTAATCCGTTCGTGGTGAGCTTGTCGAACCATGACCGGATTAACCGTCCACCCTTCGACAAGCTCAGGGCGAACGGTTAATCCTATCTTGTTGAAATCAAAACCACAACTCCATTAAGGAATCGCTGAACAAATCCCTTGAAATGAGATAATAGCGCCATCCATCCTCCTGACAGATAGCCACCCATGCGCCAGACCAGCTTCGCCGACCTAGACTACGACCATAAAAAACGCCAAACCCGCCGTGAGTTGTTCCTCGCGGAAATGGACAAAGCCGTGCCATGGGCGTTGCTGCTAGAGCCGTTGATGCCGCATTACCCCACGTCAGGCCGCCGTGGCCGCCAGCCGATGCCTTTGGCCGCTATGCTCCGTATTCACTGCATGCAGCAATGGTTCAGCTTTTCCGACCGCCAAATGGAAGACGCGCTCTATGAAATCGAGAGTGTACGCCGTTTTGCGGGTTTTGCTGGTGTCACCGACGCGCTGCCGGACGAGACCACGATCCTCAACTTCCGGCATTTCCTCGAAAACAACGGCCTCACCGCCGTGCTGCTGGACACCACCAACGCCCACCTCAAGGCCAACGGCCTGCTGGTGTCCAAAGGCACGATGGTGGATGCCACTATCATCCATGCCTCCAGCTCCACCAAGAACCAGGATAAAGCCCGCGACCCCGACATGCACTCCACACAAAAGGGTAACCAGTGGTATTTTGGGATGAAAATCCACATCGGCGCCGACGTCAACTCCGGCGCGGTGCACAGCGTCACCGTGACTTCGGCCAACACCGCCGACATCACCGAACTGCCCAAACTGCTGCGCGAAGGCGACGAAGTGGTGTTCGGCGACGCCGGCTACACCAGCGACGAATACAAGCGCGGTGCCCGCCACCTGGGGATGCGCTGGTGTGTCAACGACAAGCGCAAACCGAATAAGAACCTGTCGTCCAAACAGAAAAAGCGCAACCGCAAGCAATCATCGGTGCGGGCAAGGGTGGAGCACATCTTCCGTATCATCAAATGCCAGTTCGGTTTCCGCAAGACTCGTTACCGGGGATTGGCGAAGAACGCCTCGCAGGTCAACTTGCTGGTTGGACTAGCCAACCTGTACCTGCTCAGAAGGCCATTGGTCGCCGCCTAGGGGTAAATCCGCCCAAAACGGGCGGAAAACCTGACAAGCCGCCTGAAACAGTAGGTCAAGTGGTGTCCGTTGTTAAAAAATGTGGAATCTATCGGTCAAGCTAGGAATCGACGATTTGTTCAGCGATTCCTTAACAGCGCCTTGTCCATGTACGGGGTTGGCTGCGCCTGATTAGGTTTGGGAAACCATAAAACCGCCAAACCTACCCTGCCCTCCAATCATCCAATAAGTCCCACAAGTATTTTGCTGATTTTAGGAAAAATCGGGCTATCTGCTTATTTTTTAACATATCTGTTGCTGGCATATATGAATATCAACAGCGCACATCAATTTTTCGTAGTGAGTGGACGGATGCTAAAGTTTATTAATGTTGGTGTGTTATTTTTATATTAAAAATCAATTGGATATATTTAATATATTATTTTTTTTATGATGGTATGGTTACTGCAATAGTTGCTAAAGAAAGCTACTGTATCCTCATAGGTTATGGGCATCTTACATATTTTAGCCATTATCAAGGAAATCCAAACAATTATGAAAACCCCATCCAAATTGCTATTGACGACATTATTGATCCTTGCCGCACCGATTGCCTTTACCGCTAACCATAACGCGGATCATACCGATAAAACAAAAGAGGCAGCTG
>JACXTQ010000286.1 GCA_016919605.1 Methylovulum sp. | reverse complement strand
GCCGGTTCGGCGGCCTTTGCCGCAGCGGGGAAACCTGCGGGCGGGCGGGAGGGCGTCTTGTAAACGACCATGCCGATGGCCGACAGGGAAACCGCAGCGAACAAGGCCGTAAACCGGTTAGGGAAATGTCGGGGCTTCATCACGTCACCCCCTTGGCAGGCCGTCTGTGCAGGCCGTTAACGGACCGGGAAACCGGACGGAATTCTCCGGCGCATTCGGCTTGCCGTTTTCATGGGGATATCGCATATCGGGAAATACCTGGAATGGTGGGACGGGAAAGCTTAACCCTTTTAGGTAAGGAAACACAACAGTTAAGTAATTGTGGTTTTTCAAACCTTCGGGTTCAAGCCCTGCCCCACTTTCCCACCTTCACAAGCGGATACCGCCGGATTTTTGTGAATTGCGCCGCCAATCAAAATGCTGGGTAAAAAAACGCCACCAAAAACGTCCAATCCCCATTACGCCTTAATCATATTGAAACCTGTCACTTTTGTTTGGCAAACTGCCCGCCCCTGCCCGGATACCGCCGCTTCCCCTCATTCGGGTCGATGGGCATTTCAATGGGCGGTTTTTATTCTTGATAGCGGGTCTTATCAGGGGCGAACGGCTGCGCATAAGCGGGCGTTATGTTAAATTTCACATAATTATATGGGATTTCGTTTTAACTGGCCAATCAAGCTAAGGAGATGGCATGTTAAAATTATGACTTGGCCATACGCGAAAGACATGATCCATTTTATGGTCAAGTCCTAACTGGATTTGCAGGCCTACAGTGAAATAGTGGAATTACAATCAAAGTCTTACATTCATTGGGGGGCACGCGCGTTACCCAATTTGGCGCCGATGTAGGGTATACCCAGTAGTTACCATCGCTGTCCTGCGGGCAGCCCCATTTACTGGTTTGTTGGGCATAGAATGAAGCACATTCTGCCCCGAACTGGAAAAGCCCGATGCACAGCGTTTCTGGTTGCGTGAATTTAAAGACTATACAAGCCTAATTCGATCTCATGTTCTATTTTTATATTTATTTAGCATTTTTACACGGGCGATATTGAAGTCCGTTAAACAATTTGTCCGCTCGTCTGCACCGTACCCATCACCTTTGTAGGTTTTTGCCATGTAATCACATGTCGAATCTCTAAAGTTTCGCCAATCATCTTGTGCTTTTTTAATGGCGTCAATAGCTTCTTGGTCATTTTTTAAAGCCTTGACTAAATTACGATAGGCCGCATCTACAGGTTCTGAGCTTTCATCCTCTATGCAGGCCCTAATTGCACTCATGCTTTCAGCGCCTTTTTAGCAATCTTTAGCATTAGCCGATAGACTGATTAATAGCATTAATCCAAGTGAAGTTTGTCTCATGATAAGTGTTTAGTGTGGTTAATAGGTATTGAAATTAGCCTGTTAGTTATCAAGGCATCTATGCTGGCTTTGGTGTAATCACGGTAGATACATTGGATTTTATATTTCGCCTTCGATACGGGTTCGCAATGTACCGCGTTCAATTAAAAGAAAACGTAAGCCAATAAGCTCTCCTTTGCTCACCGCTTCACGAATAACATCTGATTTGCCTCCCGTTTTGGGTGGCGCGTTCGGATTGGCCTAGAGGGGGTCATGGTTTAAGTTCATCTATGATGGGGAAAAATTTGTCCCACAAGGCGACTTTAAACCAATGGGGCATAGTGTCGGTCTTCATTTCCAACACATTGCCGTCGGTCACTTCGGCCACCCATGCTTTTGCGTGAAATGAATTGTCGAAAATGTAGGCCCGATCAGCGTGGCGCACCGCATCAACCAACAAGTCCAAAGAACGGTAATAACGGGCGATAATCTTGTCTTGGGGAACGGGATGCCCTCCAAGATTTACGCGGTTTTGCACCCGCGTGATATTGATCTGCGGGTCTTCGGTTGCGACAAAATAAAGGTAAGTGCGGAAACCACGCGCTTGGGCTTTCTGCAAAAAATCGACTTTATCGGGTGATGACATGACGGTTTCAAACGTAAATGTCACCCTTGCATCCAACAGCTTTTGCCGGATAAAATCGCTTGCGACTGACGCGAAGTAGGCATTGACCGGTACGGCATGAAAATTGAGCTTGTCATCGTTAAAACATAATCCGGCCACCGCATCCGCAAAACCCGAAGTGATAAGCAAGGAAGACTGCCGGAAAAAGCCCAGCACCTCTTCCGTTGTGGTGGTCACGCCGTAAGCCGAAAAATCCAGAAATCCGAAGCTGCGTATAGCCTTCTCAATTTCGTCGGGGTTAATGTAGACACCCATCAACTGCGGTTCGATGACGGCCTTAATCGTGCTTTTGCCCGAACCGTTGGGGCCTGCGAACATCCGTAACCGTGGAATTGCGTTGCCCATTACTGTACCCGCACCCGCCGTTGCCCTGGGGTGACGGGTGTAGCGGGCGGCAATTGTTTAATTAGCCGACTGGTGCCGTCCGGATAGCACAGCATAAGTTGGCCGTTTACGGCCTCCATTACGGCATTGCCGGATACCAGGGCTTTACAGTAAGCTTGTTTGACGGCCCCCTCTGCAAGTTCTGGAATACGTTCTTCTAAAAAAAGCATTGTTTCTTCACTCAAATTGTTCATCTGTTGTCCTTAATACGGTGGGTGGATGGCTTTGGCTATTCTACAGTCAGTATATATCAGTATATACTACCTTTTTTCAATCCCACGATTTTCAAGGCTTCCAGCCTTTTCCGCATAAACTAAGAAATGACCCCTGCCATACGGGATTGAAATGATTGCAGTTTTACCCGGATAATTTTTCCAACTAACCAGAAATACCCCCACGGGCGTGGGAAGACAATTACCGATGGCCTATCACGCCAAACATTGCAAACACGGAGTGTGCTATACGTCGGCCGTTTTGTACCCTAGATTTTTGTAACCGATTTGCCGCTTCCCGCTCATTTTTTGTAGCATCGGTACATTGGCATCGACATAGTCGTAAATTCTGACTTCCGTTTTTGCATGATGCAAGCGGTGAAGCCTTCCTACATATTGCGCCAAGGTACCTTTCCAAGAAATTGGCATAACCAGAAACAAGGTGTCGAGCCGGGCATCATCAAAACCCTCACCTAAATAGCGTCCGGTGGCAATAATTATCCGTTCTTCATCATCAGGAATACCTTGCAGGGTATCCGCCAATTGCTTGCGTTGCCGGACTCCCATGCCGCCTTGCATGACGAAAACATTTCTTGCAAATGTTTTGATCTGCTCGGCCAATAGTGCTATATGTTCTTTCCTTTCGGTTAACACAATTGGTGAATGCCCTTCCGCGAGGCATTGTTTAATATCATCAAGGATAAACCTGTTGCGTTGTTCGTCAAGAACCAAGGCCTGATAAATCTCATGGATGTAAGCCCGGCTATTGGCGTTGCCGCTTTCAGGCATCATGAAGTCCGTTTGCCGTTGTGCCACATAATGCTCAAAAGGTCTGGCCAATGCTTGTTGTTTGGCGCTAACTTGATGGCGGATAGGGCCACACTGCATAAAGACGATAGGATGATGCCCGTCTTTGCGTGTTAATGTTGCAGACAATCCCAAAACATATTTTGATTTGCAGGCCTTGGCAACGGATTCAAAACTGACGGCTGATAAATGATGGCATTCGTCGAAAATGATCTGTCCATAATTCGCAACCAAATCATTGACTTCGTGATTTTTTATAAGGCTCTGAATGATGGCGACATCGATAATGCCTGTCGGTTTGTATTTACCGCCTCCAATTTTCCCTACCTGATTTTTGGGAATATTCAAAAACGTCCCTATGCGTTCCTGCCACTGATCTAAAAGTTGTCGGCGATGGACAATAACCAGTGTGTTGACTTGACGTTTCGCCAAGATATGCAATGCGACCACGGTTTTTCCGAAAGCGGTGGTCGCAGAGAGCGTGCCAATATCATGTTCAAGCAATTTGTTTGCGGCTTGGGATTGTTCGTCTGTTAAGTGCCCCTGGAAGTGCAAATCTGGAATATTGTTACCAGTAAACCGCTCATCCTGAATGACAGGTTGAATGTTTAGCCCTCCAAGAAGGGTTGTCAATTCGTCTAGGCAGCCCCTTGGTAACGCAATATGGTTCTGGCAATATTCCGCACAAGAGATGATTCTGGGTTTACCGAAAGTCGACAAGCGCAGGGCTTGGGATTTATAAAATTCTGGATTCTGAAACGCCGCCAGCCGGATAATTTTACTTTGCAATATGGGCGGCAGAGCACTTTTATCAATGAATAACTGATTTCCCAGAACAATGCCCACTTGTTTGGGCAGCGGCCCGTTTATAGCCGTTTCTTTGGTTTTGCCTGAAGGCGATGTTTTCCAAGGCTCGTTTTCCTCATCAATGGGAAGTTTCACGCCTAAAATACGGTTCTGTTGTTCGGCCTTCCCAACCAACTTGTCTAACTCGATTGGCGATATCCGCTTGAGGGTGGACAGGTAAGCCCATTGATCGGGATAAGGGACAAAGTTGTCATCCACAAATACGCTGTTGCCTAGTTGGCGGGGCTTTTTCTGTAAAGGCAAAGCGATCAGGTTGCCAAAGCCGCCATCCGGCATTGTGTCCTGATTGGGGAACAGCCGGTCATAGGATTCAAAACTTAATTCCGGGTGCTTATCCATAGCCTGTGTCAGTAGGTAAGAACCCAGTTTCCTGGCCTCCATAGCCAATATCGGAGAACTGAAAAAGAACCAAATGTGTGCGCCTTTACCTGAGCGCGATTTTTCGATGCCATACGGGATGCCGTTTTCTGTGCAAGCCGCAGCGACAGCGCCGACATCCAGTCGCCAAGACGCTTTGTCAAAGTCAATGGCCAAGAACCAGCAGCGTTCGTCCGGCATTAAGGGATAGACCCCTATGACAAAATCAGCCGATGGATTGCGGGGGTTGTTTGTTCCCGCCAAATGATGGGCGATAACGTCGTCGCTAACCGGGATAAATGAACGGAACAGACAGTCGCCGCATTTTACGCGGGGTTTTTCGCAAACATTGGGTTTCCATTCATTTGCACATGCCGGCGAATATCCCGATTTTCCGGTTTTGCTGTTTTCCCAACGTTTAGGATAAATATCCGCTCGTCCTTTGAATAAATTACGAAACAGGCTGACTTTGTCTTTACTGGAAGATTGCTGGGTGACCGTTGCCCCTGCGGTGAGTTGCACCCAATTTTGTTGTTGTTGTGTGTGCTGCTGCTGTTTTAATTGCGTCAACTCTTGAAACAACGCTTCACGCTCAGCGTCAATGGCTTGGATTTTCTGGTCTAATGCTATAATTTGTTGTTCAATGCTGCTCATAAGTATCCGCAAATAGATTTATAATCCAGACCGCCTATGAGATTAGTGAAGAATTTGCCTAAGGGTGGGGGGGGTAATGCCGATACAATCTATCCGACTAAAGACAGAAAAATCAACTTAACGGTTATCCCATTGGGTGAGTTGTAGCGGCAATGCTATCCGATGCTGACATTTTAATCAATGCAGAAGCTGCCTGCTATGGGGTCGGGTGTGATGCAATCCGGTTTAACCGCTGCTTTTCAAATATTGGTAAAGCGTTTCCCTGCTGATGTCGAACTCGCGGGCTAACCGTGTTTTGGGTTCACCATCGGCGGCACGTTTTTGCAAAAGGGTCACTTGTTCCGGCGTTAAGGCCTTTTTCCTACCACGGTATGCCCCGCGTTGCTTGGCCAAGGCAATGCCCTCGCGTTGGCGTTCCTTGATCAGGGCGCGTTCAAATTCGGCAAACGCCCCCTTCACCGACAGCAGCAGGTTGGCCATAGGCGAATCCTCCCCGGTGAACACCAGGCTTTCCTTGACGAACTCCACCCTGACCCCACGGTTGGTCAACTGGTGGACTAGCCTACGCAGGTCGTCCAAGTTCCTTGCCAAGCGATCCATGCTGTGGACGACCACGGTGTCGCCTTCCCTAGCGTACTCCAACAAGGCTTGCAGTTCTGGCCGCTCAACATCCTTGCCTGAAGCCCTATCCGTAAACGTCCTGTGGGTTTCAATTTTCTCCAGTTGCCTGTCCGGGTTCTGGTCAAATGAGCTTACCCTGACATAGCCAATGCGTTGGCCTTGTTGCATGACCGTCTCTGCCCTCAAGAAACTAAAAATGTCAGGGTAGGGTTTATGACCCTTGGCCGTATGTGTCAATAAAATAAAAAACTAACCCTATATGGACATATTTGGCGGCATCATCCTGACATCAGGTTAGGGTGCAGCCTAAATTGACAGCCATATTCATTTCGCCTGGGCCAATCTTCGGTCTGTCCGTCTATTTGAAACAGTTTACAATGCGGTGGAGCCATTTAGGGGGAGTATGGATTTTCAGATGAAAAATGGTTGATTCCGTCGGTTCGGTAAGCTCTAGGGTAATCATGAGCAGCCAATGCGGTAGCTTCCTATCTTTGTACAATATTACCGCAAAATAGAAACCGGGAAATTAACCGATTTTAGAATATAAGATTTTGATAAAAAATATAAAACTTGGGTTTCGTAAAATGGTATAAAATGCTTTACTGGTTTTTCTGTCCATAGTTTATATTAACTTGCCTTAGAAATTGCTAATATATAGAAGCGAATACAATGCGCGTGCTCTCCCCATTATGGTAGGTACGACCTACACTCAATAACAGTGTGCAAAAGCATTATGGGAAATCATTGCTAGGATGGTGGCTGGATGTGCGTAAAATAACTTCGTTACTTAAGTCCAGCAGCAAAAAAAGCAGTCCCATGAAGCTAAAGAGGGCTTGCACGGCAAGGCCTTGAAGCCTAAAGTGCACCATCAGCTAACGTTTATGCCCGCCAAAAAGTGGGTTGAGGCGTTGCCGCGCAACGTCACTACAACAGATTTGATTTCATACACAATCCCAAAATTGCATTTATGAATTGAATCTAACATACGAATTCGCCCCAAGATAAATTTAACGCCTAGCAAAATAATCGAATGGACTTGCTTGCCTATGAAAAATGTTTTCGATTTCCGTGACGAGCTAATTTCCGATTATAGCTCTTTCTCACGTAGCTTCACACGCATTGCAGCCTTAGACATCAGCAAAGAAGTTGAACGCCAATATGATGCAGGCCGTTATTGGCCAGAAGCACTGATTCAAATAAATCCCAATTACCAGCGCAAAGCAACCGTTCAGGAACTCGCTGCGCAAGGCATTTTGCATAAAAAATGTGCAGATATTTTCCAAGCATGGAAATTGGAACATAACCCACAGCCATTACACCTTTACACCCACCAACTACAAGCCATAGCTAAAGCAAAATCTGGTCAAAGTTATGTTGTAACTACGGGCACCGGTTCAGGTAAGTCACTGTCTTTCTTTATTCCCGTAATCGACAGTATACTGAAAGAAAAGGAAAATGATGGGATTGCCAAAACACGCGCCATTGTCATTTACCCAATGAATGCACTGGCAAACAGCCAGCTTGAGGAATTAAACAAATTCTTGTATGGCTACGCCGACGAAGAACGGCCATTCACTGTCGCCCGCTACACGGGCCAAGAATCTAAAACAGAACGTGAAGCCATAGCAGAAAATCCGCCAGATATTTTGCTGACCAATTTCATGATGCTGGAGCTCATACTAACGCGCTATGAAGATACGGATCGTCAAGTTGTCGAACACTGTAAAGGACTTAGATTTTTGATCCTAGATGAACTGCATACCTATAGAGGCCGTCAAGGCGCCGATGTCGCGTTGTTGGTTCGGCGGTTACGGGAGAGATTACACGCCGAACAAATGGTTTGTATTGGCACCTCGGCAACTATGTCAAGCACTGGCAGTATTGATGATCAGATGAAAACGGTAGCGGAAGTTTCCAGTAAGTTATTCGGTGCAATCATATCGGCCAACGATATTATCCGTGAAACGCTCGAACGTGTTACCGATTCTTCCAAGGATGTTGCGGCTATTCGGCACCAGTTATTGGAAGCTCTTTCTAGGCCATCTTTTGCTTGGCCAACTTTTGAAAGCTTTCAACTTGATCCACTAGCCATCTGGGTCGAATTGAATTTAGGTATCGAATTACCTATTGATAGTGAACCTCTTCGGGCAAAACCTATCAGTTTGTCAGAGGCAGCTATCCGATTGGCTCAAGATGCGTCCAGTTCAGTGGAAATGGCAAAGGCAGGTTTGCAAAAATTTCTTGTGGCCGCACAACACGATGTATTAACTCCGCAAGAAAGGTCACCGTTTGCGTTTAAGCTGCATCAATTTATTAGCGGCCCCGGAAAAGTGCACACGACTTTAGAGGGCCAAGGAATCAGGCATATTACCTTAGATGCACAACGCTTTGCCCCAGGAAGGCAAACGGAAGCCGTTCTATTATACCCCACCCATTTCTGTCGTGAATGTGGGCAGGAATACCATCCGGTTTGGCGTGAACAAAACAGCAGCACCCATTTCAAGCCACGGGAAATTGACGATATTAGCGTTGATGAAAATGAGGATGCCAGATTTGGGTTCTTATGTCCCAAGAGCGGCGGCCAGCAATATCAAGGGAACATGGAAGACCTTCCTGAAACGTGGCTTGACCTTAGCAAAGCTACACCTAAAGTTAAAAGTTCTTATAAAAAAGCTGTACCGATTGCTACACAAGTTGATGCACAAGGCATTGAAAGACAAGGTGAACATTACTGGTTTATACCGGGTAAATTTCGCCTTTGTCTAAACTGCGGCTATGTTCATGAAGCACACGGTAAAGACATGAACCGGTTATCCAGTCTTTCAGGAGAGGGCCGTTCATCAGCAACGACTATACTAACGCTAAGTGCCTTACGTCAACTGTTTGCTGAAACCGATATTCCGGCGGGAATTCCCGATCCTAGAAAGCTATTGGGTTTCACCGATAACCGTCAGGATGCCGCCTTACAAGCCGGCCATTTTAATGATTTTGTCTTTTTGCTTACTTTGCGGGCTGGCTTAATAGCGGCCTTGCAAAATAACGGCGGCATACTGACCGAAGAACATTTGGCAGATGAAGTGTTTAAGGCGCTTGGCTTCAACCAATTGGCTCCGGCAATACTATCAGAATATCTGCGCACACCTAAATTGATGGGGCTTGCCCGACAAGAAGCACAGCGGACACTGCGTTTTATATTAGGCTATCGTTTATTAAGGGATTTGCGTAGGGGTTGGCGGTTCAATAATCCCAACCTTGAAC
This sequence comes from Methylovulum sp., assembly GCA_016919605.1. Taxonomy (GTDB): domain Bacteria; phylum Pseudomonadota; class Gammaproteobacteria; order Methylococcales; family Methylomonadaceae; genus Methylovulum. The sequence continues at coordinate 280 of JACXTQ010000286.1, read as the reverse complement.
AAATCAATCTGTTAATTGTTAATTATCATGAATTAAAAGACTTTTGTGCAGATGAAGCGGCATTTGGCCCGCCAGAAACCTTATTGCGGAAATTGGATGCAAGTGGGCGTGAAGCGTTCTGCCGTTTAGTATTTGATGAAATGCGGCAGGCACTTTGTTTGGAAAGCCGTTATTTAGACCCGGTCGAGCAGGAAAAGGCTAAAAACACCGCCCACCAATACCTCAATGAACGCTGGGCATTTACGTCAGACGAAGCCTTAGTGACGGCAAAATATCTAAT
>JACXTQ010000285.1 GCA_016919605.1 Methylovulum sp. | reverse complement strand
TGGGCCAAATAGAGCCGATAGCCTGGCCCATAATCGATTTTATACTCACCAATCCCGTCAAACCATTTGATATTTGAGGTATTGCCTAATTCCAAACGGTTTTTAGCCGTGTTGACTTTAACGGCCGCCGTGGTGTCCAGCGTCTGAAACCATTTTTGGAAGGGGCTTGCACCGTTCTCATCAAGGTACTCCTGTACTTTTATCATCTTCATCCTGAATTGGCTTGAAAGGCATAAGGTAACATAAAAGTTACTTTGTGCCAACAGAGCCTATCTCAGGGAATGGCGATTTTTTCACCTGATTTGCCCGCCAATGCTTTCGCCGCCATCAACACGCCTATCACCGTCAGGCTGTCTTTCACTTCATTGCGGTAAACCATCTCCAGCAATTCGCTGAACAGGATTTTTTTCACCGCCAGTTCTTCGGTGTCCTCAGGTTCGGCTTCGCCAAAGCTCAGGCCGGTGGCCAAAAAGATATACGCCCGCTCATTGGTGATGGAATTGCTGGTATTAAACTCATAGATCATCTCCCAATTGGCCGCGCTGATGCCAGTTTCTTCCAACAACTCACGCTGGGCCGAAGCCAGTAAGGTCGCGTCTTTGTGGCCGCCGCCTTCGGGAATTTCCCAACTGTATTCTTGTAGCGGGAAACGGTATTGGCCGACAATGTAAGTGTAGCCATCTTCATCAATGGGCACGATGCCTATCGCCCAATTTTTAAAGTCCACCGTGGCGTACATGCCCGGTGCGCCCTTAGGGTTTAGGACATCGTGATAGTCTATGCGTATCCACGGGTTTTCGTAGATCAGTTTTTCGCTCAGGATTTGCCAAGGGCCGCGTGTTGACATAAATGGATAAAAGGTTGGTGGATAGTGGCACAGCGTTCTTTATGCTGTGGATCAGGGGCTATTGCGTATAAAATAGGGCGTTGATATTTTGTTTCCCCGCGTACAGGCTCTTATGACAATCGGCACACTTTACATTATTTCCGCACCTTCGGGGGCGGGCAAAACCAGTCTGGTCAAGCAACTGGTGGCGGCTACGGACAACCTGGCCGTATCCATTTCCCATACCACCCGCACCATGCGCCCCGGTGAAGCGGATGGGCGAGATTATTATTTCGTCTCCGTCACCCAATTTCAAACCATGTTGGCGGAACAGGCATTTTTGGAACATGCGCGGGTGTTTGATAATTTTTATGGCACGGCACGGCAAACGGTGCAAGAGAGCCTAAACCACGGTGTCGATGTGATTTTAGAAATCGACTGGCAAGGGGCCGAGCAGATCAAGCAATTATGGCCGGACAGCCTAGCTATCTTTATCCTGCCGCCGTCCATTGCCGTGCTGGAGCAACGCCTGCGGGGCCGTGGCCAAGATGATGACGGCATTATCGCCCGAAGAATGCGGGATGCGGTAACGGAAATGAGCCATTACCCCGAATTTGACTATCTGGTGGTCAATGATGACTTTAACCAAGCCTTAGCCGAACTTAGCGCCATTATCCTCAGCCAGCGCCTGACACGCGTCCGGCAACAACACAAACTCCAGGATTTACTGTCCGCCCTACTGTCTTGAGCCTTTAGTGCATCTCCCCTCTTTTTAATATCGTTTAACTTTAATACATTTATGACATATACGCCAACAGTGGGCTTTATCAGTTTAGGTTGCCCCAAAGCCCTAGTCGATAGCGAACGCATCCTGACCCAACTTCGCACCGACGGCTACACCATTTCCCCCACTTATCAAGATGCCGATTTGGTGGTCGTCAACACCTGCGGCTTTATTGATGCCGCCGTGGAAGAATCATTGGACAGCATCGGCGAAGCCTTGGCGGAAAACGGCAAAGTTATCGTCACCGGCTGCCTAGGTGCGCGTGAAGATGAAATCCGCGCCCGCCACCCGCAAGTGCTCAAAGTGACCGGCGCCCACGCCATTGATGAAGTAGTGGCTTCGGTGCGTGAGCATTTGCCGCCACGCCATGACCCGTTCACCAGCTTACTACCGCCACAAGGCGTGAAACTGACACCCAACCACTACGCCTATTTAAAAATCTCCGAAGGCTGCAATCACCGTTGCACGTTTTGCATTATCCCGTCCATGCGCGGCGACTTGGTCAGCCGTCCGGTCGATGATGTCCTGTTGGAAGCCGAACGCTTGGCGCAAGCGGGTGTCAAAGAACTGCTGGTGGTCTCGCAAGACACCAGTGCTTACGGCCTAGATGTCAAATACCAGCCACGTGATTGGCGTGGGCGCACCGTACAGACGCGCTTTTACGATTTGGCGGAGGCCTTGGGTGATTTAGGAATATGGGTGCGGATGCACTACGTCTACCCTTATCCGCATGTCGATGCGGTGATCCCGTTGATGGCGGAAGGAAAAATCCTGCCCTATCTGGACATTCCCTTCCAACATGCCAACAGCCGCATCCTCAAGCTGATGAAACGCCCCGCCGCCAGCCAAAACAATCTGGAGCGCATCAAGGCGTGGCGAGCCATCTGCCCGGAGATCACCTTGCGCAGCACTTTTATTGTCGGCTTCCCCGGCGAAACCGAGCAGGAATTTACCGAGCTGCTGGACTTTTTAAGCGAGGCGCAATTGGATAGGGTTGGCTGTTTTGCCTATTCGCCAGTACGCGGTGCGGCGGCCAACGCCCTGCCCGATGCCGTGCCGAAAGAGCTGAAACAAGAGCGGCTAGCGCGATTTATGGCGCATCAGGCCATCATTAGTGCCGAACGCTTGCAACAACGTATCGGCAAAATTGAAACCGTTCTGGTTGATGAAGTGGTTGCAGAAGGGGCGGTGGCCAGAAGCCGTGCCGACGCGCCAGAGATTGACGGACAGGTGTTTATTGACGGAGCCACGCACTTAAAAGTCGGCGACTTTGTCCAGGTCGAACTGGAAGAGGCTGATGAGTATGATATGTGGGGGCGGTTGGTGTAAAGCTTGCCGCCGCTTTTTGCCGGACAAAAAAAACCCGGCCTTAAGACCGGGTTTTTTTTTGTTCCAAAAGCTTTTATTTACAGTTCGATTGAACTAGAAACTTTTTGTTTTGAACCATCTGGATCATCCATACAGCCAGACAAGCCAACTACCATCAATGCCATAGCCAAAAGTGCTAGAATTTTTTTCATAATATTATCCTCCAAAGGGGTTTAACTTATTTTATTTATTGTGCGTCAATGAATGAAAGCACGGGCAATTTATATCATGGCTCACGCATTCATGCAATAATTAAAGTCATGCCGCCCCTTAACAAGGTCATAGCGAGTTGATATTATTCGGCAAATCATACCCGATGACATTGTTGGTCCATTTTACCGTTCCGATAGTGACCCACGGGGCGGCAAAATTGCGGTGCAATTGATCGTAAACCCAGTCATTGGGCGCGTCAATCTTTTTAAGTTGGATATGAAACACGGTGTTATTGAGGTTTAAGCCCAATTGATGCCCCCAAAACGCCGTCACCTTCATGATGAATTTTTGCAGACGGACATTATTGATGGTCGGGGTCACGGCAATGTTAGCCCACATCGAATGCACCCGCCCCCAATTAGGGGCCAGCAGGCGGCCTTGCTGGTTAACAAAGGGCAACCATTGCTCAACGCCTTGGGCATCGGTATAAGTAATAGCGACAATACGGTCATAACCGGCAAAATGGTCATGCAAGTACAGCGCGTGCGGGGCGATGCCCAACACCGTTTGCGACAGTTCCAGCAGCGCGTTGCTGCCCTTGGCCAGCGTATCCGTCAGCACATGTTGCGAGGTGTCAATATCGAGCCGGTAAATAATGCCGTAATGGACGGTGCTGTTCAATTGCAACATCAAAATGGCAACCAGTATTTTACTTAGCTTACGGGTGAAAGCCTTGGGTTTTTGCGCCGCCATAAGCACAAAATAGCGTTGATACCAGGTGTTATCAGGCAAGGGCTGGGTAATCAGGCAATCCGTATTGCATTGAACCCGCCCCCGCGCATCGGCAATGGCTCGATATTGCCTTGTCGCTAACGAGTAAATGCCCGGTAAACCCAAAATAAGCCCCACAGGAGCCAGCCAGCGCATTTTTTTTAAAATTTGGATATAAGTGTCCACCCCGGCATAAAGACGGTTCTGGCCGTCCAGCGCGTACAAATCGGTGAGCAAGGTGGCCGGGCTAAGCGCCGCCAGCGCCGGATAATGGCTTGCATAATCTTGGGCGTTTTTAAAGTCGATGCACTTGAAAATATCGAAATGGTTCAAGATCAGCACCGTGCGGTTACACAACGGACATTGCTTATCATAAAACACCGTCAATCGCGGTGCCGGGGCGCACAGCCACTGCCCTACTCGCCGCCAAAAACTAAATGGCACCAGTAGCGTATAAAAACAGAGCATCCCCACGCCAAACGGATAGATGTTCAGCGACAAAGCGATGCCCAAGTGCATCGCCATACCTAGGAACAGATAAACCACGCGCAAACGGCGATGGGCAAATAGGAACAAAAAGGTAAATTGGAACACCATAATGGTGTAACCAATGGCCTTTTCCAGCCACTCGTTATTGAGCAGCCAAGACATATCCAAGGCCGAAACATAGTAAGGCTGGGTCGAGGGCAACCAAGAGCCTAGGCCGTTGCGCCAATGTTCGGCAAACAGCTTGTGTATCACCGAATCGAAATACAAAAAACCCAAACAAATCGCCACCGGCAGATAATAGGCCAACACGGACACGGTGGCTTGCGGGTAGCGGCTATAATGCACAAACGGGGTACTGAGCTTATGGCGTAGGCTATCTAAAGAAAATGCTTTATCGCCCGGCATAAACAGCAGGAAAAAATTGCTGCCGAGCATGAACAAATCGAAACCGCCGTCAAAATCACGCTGCATGGGCGTAAAATTGATGAACACCAACCAAAAAATATAGTTGCAGATAAGTGCCGACTGGTAACGGTAGCCAACGGCAATGGCGGCGGCCACCACGCCCCACAGGCATAAAAACAAGGGGATGGTCGGAAACTCGACATCTATGAACGGGATGGGGTCAAAAATCAGATGGTTGAAATAATACAAGAACAGAATTTCTTGCAAGTTCACCAAGCCGTAGGCGATACGGAACAGGCCAATCCCAGTGGCGGGAACTTGCTTGGCAAGCAAGGCAAGGAGCTTAGAGGCGATCAATTTAGACATTTCAGCATTTTTCGAAAAAAATGAATGAATTGTAAAATAAAACTGTAATCCGTGGGGTAAATATTTATCACCTCCCCTAAACGACTAAGGCCACTAACCTGTCATAAACCGGTTAGCGGCCTTAAAGTATGGCGGGATGTGTTGACGGCTTATTTTTCGTCGTCTGGGTGCTCAGCAAATACCCATTTGACTAACGCATAAATAGCACCAATAACTACAACCGCGCCGACCATGCCAGCTGGCTCTTTTAACATTGAAGTGAGATCTAAGATGAACCCCATG
>JACXTQ010000284.1 GCA_016919605.1 Methylovulum sp. | reverse complement strand
GCTGAACAGCGCCTTGCGGTGGCTGCTGTTCATGTTAAATTTTCTACCTGATTTACGATGTCTCATGGGAATGATGACCTAATAATATTTAATGGGTTGTTGAATGGGATTGGTCGGCAAGGTTATCAGGCGGCCAATTTTCCAAGCGCATACCTAATGACAAGCCTTTCAAGGCCAGAATATCTTTTATCTCGGTCAGCGATTTCTTGCCGAGGTTAGGCGTTTTCAACAACTCAACTTCAGTGCGTTGGATCAAGTCGCCAATATAGAAAATATTTTCAGCTTTTAAACAATTGGCTGAACGGACTGTCAATTCAAGGTCATCAACCGGACGGAGCAAGACCGGCTCGAAGATTTCTTCGACTTCCACTTTCTCTTCTTCAAGCTGGTCGTTCACTTTTTCAAAATCAACAAAAACCGACAATTGTTCATGCAAAATTGTCGCGGCAAGCTTAATGGTTTGCTCAGGATCGACAGTTCCGTTTGTCTCCAATTCGATAATTAGCTTATCCAAATTGGTGCGTTGCTCAACACGGGTGCTTTCAACTTGATAAGCGACTTTCATCACCGGGCTATAGGACGCGTCCAATTGCAAAGACCCCATCGTAGGGGCATTGTAACCTTGGGTAGCCTTACGCACGCTGACTGGCTCATAGCCCCGTCCACGGCGCACCCTGATTTTCATGTTCAACACGCCCGCTTGGGTCAGGTTGGCGATGACCAGTTCAGGGTTGACGATTTCGACATCGTGCGGAAGGGTAATGTCACCCGCCAACACGCTGCCCGCACCGTTTTTTGACAGCGTCAGCTCGACTTCATCTTTTGAATACAATATCACCGCCAATTTTTTCAAATTGAGCAAGATATCAATAACGTCTTCTTGCACGCCTTCAATCGTGGTGTACTCATGAAGTACGCCTTCAATTTCCACATCGGTGACTGCACAACCTGGAATAGTTGACAGCAAAACCCGTCTTAAGGCATTGCCTAAAGAATGGCCGAAACCACGCTCAAGCGGCTCAATAACGATTCTAGAATGGTTAGGGGTTTTATTTACAACCTCAACAAGACGAGGCTTCAATAAGCCAGAAATGGAATTCTGCATTTATATCCCTCAAATTTCAATTATTTAGAGTAGAGCTCGACAACTAACTGTTCATTAATATCGCTACCTAAATCAACACGATCAGGCAATGATGTAAACGTGCCTGTCATAGCTTTTGAGTTAACATCAACCCATGTCGGAAAACCATACTGCTCGGTGACGGCCAACGCGTCGATGATCCGTTGCTGTTTTTTCGCTTTCTCACGGATAGCGACCACATCGCCAGGGGCGACTTGGTAAGACGGAATGTTCAGCAGCGTACCATTGACTTGGATGGATTTGTGACTGACCAACTGGCGCGCTTCAGCGCGGGTTGAAGCAAAACCCATACGGTAAACTACGTTGTCCAACCGTGACTCAAGCAGGTTCAACAAGTTTTCACCTGTCGCGCCTTTTTTCATGTCAGCGATTTTGTAATAGTTTCTAAATTGCTTTTCCAACACGCCGTAAATGCGGCGCAGGCGCTGTTTGGCGCGCAACTGGATGGCATAGTCAGAATTGCGGGTACGTTTGGTACCGTGCTGACCTGGTTTTTGGTCTAATTTACATTTGCCTTCCAAAGACTTGCCCCGGCTTTTTAACAGCAGGTCAGCGCCTTCTCTTCGGCTTAATTTACAGGTAGGGCCTAGATATCTTGCCATATTATTGCTCCAAATGCTCTATACGCGGCGTTTTTTAGGTGGACGGCAACCATTGTGCGGAATGGGTGTCACGTCAATAATATTGGTGATTTTAAAGCCAAGATTATTTAAAGACCGGACGGCAGACTCGCGGCCTGGGCCTGGGCCTTTGACCAGCACGTCCAAATTTTTCATGCCGAACTCTTGGGCAACGATACCGGCTTTTTCAGCGGCGACCTGGGCGGCAAACGGGGTGCTTTTTCTCGAACCACGGAAACCTGAACCACCCGAAGTAGCCCAAGACAGAGCGTTCCCTTTTCTGTCGGTTATTGTTATTATGGTATTATTGAAAGAGGCGTGGACATGGACGATACCGTCAACCACTTCTTTTTTAATACGTTTTCTTGAACGATTTGGACTAGCCATTTACTTTTCTCTTTAAAGAATATCTTATTTTCTAATAGGTTTACGTGGGCCTTTTCTGGTCCTGGCATTGGTTCTGGTGCGTTGGCCCCGTAAAGGCAGGCCCCGGCGATGCCTAATTCCGCGATAACACCCAAGATCCATCAAGCGTTTAATATTCATTGAAACTTCGCGGCGAAGGTCGCCTTCCACAGTCATTTTTGAAACGACTGCACGAATTGTCTCCAGTTGGTCTTCGGACAATTCTTTTATTTTTATGGACGGCAATATACCTACTTCCGCACAAATTTCAGATGCAGTTTGACGGCCAACGCCATAAATGGCAGTCAAGGCAATCACTGCATGCTTATGGTCTGGTACATTTATCCCGGCAATACGTGCCATTCAGATACTCCTCTGAGCAATATTCTAAAGTTAAGTGCGCAATTATAGCACTATAGAAATAAAGACACAACAAAATCAACCTTGTCGTTGTTTATGCCTGCCATCGAGGCAGATGACCCGAACGACACCGTTTCTTTTGACTATTTTACAATTTCTACAAATTTTTTTTACAGAAGCACGAACTTTCACTGCAAACTCCTAATTGTTCTTACAACAAATCATTTCTTTAAATTGGCTTTCTTCATCAGGCCATCATACTGCTGGGACATCACATGGGTCTGCATTTGCGAAATGAAGTCCATGACCACCACCACGATAATCAACAAAGAAGTTCCACCAAAATAAAATGGAACATTCCAATACACTATTAAAAACTCCGGCAACAAACAGACCAGCGTGATATAAAACGCACCGATCAATGTCAATCGGGTCATCACCTTGTCGATATACATGCTAGTTTGCAAACCGGGTCTAATACCAGGCAGGAATGCACCAGACTTTTTTAAATTCTCAGCCGTTTCTTTTGAGTTGAACACCAAGGCGGTGTAAAAAAAGCAAAAGAAAATGATGGCGGTGGCATACAACAACACATACACCGGCTGTCCTGGGGACAGCATGGTGGCAATGTCCTGTAGCCAGGCAAAACCTTCCGCATTACCAAACCAGCCCGCGATAGTGGCGGGGAACAGGATGATACTGGAAGCGAATATGGGGGGGATAACGCCCGCCATATTGATTTTTAACGGTAAAAAACTGCTTTGGGCGGCATAAAGCTTACGGCCTTGCTGACGCTTAGGGTAGTTGATAAGAATCCTTCTTTGGCCGCGTTCGACAAACACCACCAAGGCGGTGACGGCGACCGACAACAAAAACAGCAACACGATAAAGCCGCCGTTCATTTCGCCGGTGCGGGCCAGCTCCAAGGTACCGCCGACAGCCTTAGGCAACCCTGAGACGATACCGGCGAAGATAATCATGGAAATGCCGTTGCCGATGCCGCGCTCGGTCACTTGCTCGCCCAACCACATCAAAAAG
>JACXTQ010000283.1 GCA_016919605.1 Methylovulum sp. | reverse complement strand
TGTTGCCGCTCGGTTATTCGTTTAACCTCGACGGCAGTATGATGTACATGACCTTCGCCGTGCTGTTTATCGCTCAGGCCTACGGCATCGATATGCCACTGGCGGATCAATTGCTCATGCTGCTGGTGTTGCTGTTCACCAGCAAAGGCGTGGCGGGTGTTCCCAGAGCGTCACTGATTGTAATCTCCGCCACTTTATCGATGTTTAAAATCCCTGAAGCAGGTTTGCTGTTATTGCTTGGCATTGACCAGGTGCTGGACATGGGACGTAGCGCAACCAATGTATACGGCAACAGCATCGCTTCGGCGCTGGTGAGCAAGTGGGAGAAGGCATTGAAGTAAGCGGATTTACTGACTTGCTGGCGTTAAGGTAATAATCAGGTAATTCAATCATTAATCATCCAGACACTCCCATGACATCCTATCAAACACCGAAAAAACTGTATCAACATCTCTATCTCCAGGTACTAACCGCCATTGCCTTTGGCATTCTGCTCGGCCACTTTGATCCTGAAATGGCGATAACCATGAAGCCCTTGGGTGATGGTTTTATCAAGCTGATCAAGATGATTATCGCGCCGATCATTTTTTGCACGGTGGTGACAGGTATTGCCGGGATGCAGAATATGGACAAGGCCGGTCGGGTGGGCATTAAAGCGTTGTTGTATTTCGAGGTGGTCAGTACTCTGGCGCTGGTGATCGGGCTATTGGTTGTCCATACCGTTAAACCGGGTGCAGGTATGAATGTGGATGTGCGGATGCTGGATACGACTGGTCTGGTGGCTTATACCGATCCTTCCAAGCATCCGGGTGCCATCGAATTTTTGCTTAATATTATTCCATCCAGTGTGGTCGATGCTTTTGCGAAAGGGGAAATATTGCAGGTATTGCTGTTTTCATTGTTGTTCGGTTTTTCGCTGTCAGCGATGAAAGAAACCGGCGCGGAAGTAACGGCGTTTATCGACAAGGTGTCCAAGGCGCTGTTCGGTATTGTGGAGACCATTATGAAGCTGGCGCCGATCGGTGCGTTCGGCGCAATGGCTTTTACTATCGGCAAGTATGGCGTGTTGTCACTGCTACCGTTGGCAAAATTGATGGGCAGTTTTTATCTAACTTGCGTACTGTTTATTGTGATCGTGCTGGGCGCGATTGCCTGGTTGACCGGGTTCAGTATTTTCAGGTTTATCGTTTATATCAGGGAAGAGCTGTTTATTGTACTCGGTACATCATCTTCAGAATCGGTGCTGCCACGGATGATGATCAAGCTGGAAAAGCTGGGTTGTTCGCGCTCTGTTGTCGGTTTGGTGATCCCGACCGGGTATTCGTTCAATCTGGATGGGACGTCGATTTATCTGGCGATGGCGGCGGTTTTTGTTGCGCAGGCTACCAATACGCCTTTGACGTTGACGCAGGAATTGACATTGCTGGGCGTTTTGTTACTGACATCCAAAGGTGCTGCTGGCGTGACAGGCAGCGGTTTTATTACCTTAGTTGCAACGCTTTCGGCAGTACCGACAATTCCGGTGGCCGGTCTTGCGCTTATTTTGGGTATTGACCGGTTTATGTCCGAAGCGCGTGCCTTGACAAATCTGATCGGTAATGGTGTGGCAACGTTGGTTGCGGCTAAATGGGAAGGTGAGCTGGATCAAAGGCAACTGGATGCTGCCTTCAAAGTTGGTAAAAATTGATCGGCTAAAACTGACCATGACCTGTCATTCGTGTTTTCAAACTTAATTTCACCAGTCATCTTCCCGTCGTATTATGTCTGTATGGTTTTGCAAGACCGGCAATAAGACGTTCAGTCAGTGTCTACAGATTGAAAAATGCTGCTTGTCAAAATGGTTTTAAGTGGAATACTTTGACTGATGAGATTAGGTTTCCAATCAATTACTTTAGGCTTTTTGTGCTTTGCCTAAGACTTTTACCAATTTAACCATTGAAATAATCTATTGTTATCATAAGAACAATCGATTATTTATTTTAACATGTTCACTCTATAGTAGTGACCAAGCCGAAAAAACCGGCTGCATCCACACATAGAACAGGAGAATATTTATGTTAAAAATAAAACTACCGAGCGTAATGCTATTAGCGCTAGCCGTTGCCCAAGTTGGCTACTCCGAAGAAAACACTGCGCCATCAACAAGCGTTGCGGATCTGCAAACGATGTCAAACCAATTCTGGTGGCCTGAAAGACTGGATTTAACCCCGCTTCGCCAACACGCAGCTGAGTCCAGTCCCATGGACAGCAAGTTTAACTATGCCAAAGAGTTTAAAAAACTCGATCTCAAGGCGGTGAAAAAAGACATCGAGACATTAATGAAAACGTCCCAGGACTGGTGGCCAGCGGATTACGGACACTATGGGCCGTTTTTTATCCGAATGGCCTGGCACAGTGCGGGCACCTATCGCATGGGTGATGGCCGAGGCGGTGCTGGCGGCGGACAACAGCGCTTCGAACCGCTCAACAGTTGGCCCGATAACGCCAACCTGGATAAAGCCCGTCGTTTGCTTTGGCCGATCAAGAGCAAATACGGAAGTAAAATTTCCTGGGCCGACTTAATGGTGTTAACTGGCAACGTGGCTTTGGAATCTATGGGCTTTAAAACTTTCGGTTTTGCTGGCGGACGCACCGACGACTGGGAAGCCGATCTGGTTTACTGGGGTCCTGAGAAAAAATGGCTTGCGGATGAACGCTACAAGGGTGACCGTAAACTCGAAAAGCCACTCGCTGCCGTGCAAATGGGGCTGATCTATGTGAATCCTGAAGGGCCTAATGGCAACCATGATCCACTGTCAGCAGCTAAGGATATTCGCGAAACCTTTGGCCGTATGGCGATGAATGACGAAGAAACACTGGCGTTGATCGCTGGCGGGCATACGTTTGGTAAAGCCCACGGCAATGGCGATCCCGGCAAATGTGTAGGGCCTGCTCCAGCCGCTGCCGGGGTGGAGGAACAGGGTTTCGGCTGGAAAAACAAATGCGCTACAGGCAAAGGTGCTGACGCGATCACCAGTGGTTTGGAAGGCGCCTGGAGTGCTAACCCGACGCAATGGACGCACCAATACCTCACTAACTTGTTTGCTTATGAGTGGGTGAAGACTAAAAGTCCTGCGGGGGCAACCCAGTGGATTCCTAAGGATAATGCGGCGGCGAATCTGGTGCCTGATGCGCACGATACGAATAAACATCATGCACCCATCATGTTTACCACGGACATAGCCCTCAGAACCGATCCCGCTTACGAAAAAATTGCGAAACGGTTCCTGGAGAATCCAAAGGAATTTGAGCTGGCCTTTGCTAAAGCCTGGTTCAAACTCACACACCGCGATATGGGGCCAAGTACCCGCTATCTTGGCAGCGAAGCGCCTAAAGAAGAACTCATTTGGCAAGATCCCATTCCGGCAGTCAATCACAAGCTCATTGATGTGAAAGACACTGAAAGCCTCAAGCTAAAAATCCTGAAATCGGGTTTGACGGTGCCGGAATTGGTACGGACTGCCTGGGCATCGGCGGCTTCCTTCCGTGGCACCGATATGCGGGGTGGTGCCAATGGTGCCCGGATTCGCCTGGCACCCGCAAAAGACTGGCCGGTCAACAACCCGGCAGAACTGGCTAAAACTCTGAAGCATTTTGAGGACATTCAAGCCGAGTTTAATCAGGTACAGGCAAATGGCAAAAAGGTGTCATTGGCCGATCTGATTGTTTTAGGCGGCGTTGCCGCAGTTGAGCAGGCGGCTAAGGTCGCCGGTACCCCTGTGAAAGTTCCTTTCACCCCGGGACGGATGGATGCATCACAAGAGCAAACCGATGTGAATGCCTTTGCCGTGCTTGAGCCAAAAGCCGATGCGTTCCGCAACTACTACGGTGAAGGCAACCCGATGTCTCCAACGGAAATGTTGGTTGATAAGGCCAATATGCTGACACTGAGCGTTCCTGAAATGACTGTTCTGGTTGGCGGTATGCGTGTTTTGGCCGCAAATGCAGGAGAGTCCAATCAGGGTGTTTTTACCAGCAAGCCAGGGACATTGAGCAATGACTTCTTTATCAACTTGCTTGACATGTCTACCAAGTGGCAGAAATCATCCGCTTCTGATAAGGTTTACGAAGGCATTGACCGGAAGACGGGGGAGAGAAAATGGACGGCTACACCCGTCGATCTCATTTTCGGATCGCACTCTGAACTTCGGGCTATTGCGGAAGTTTATGCTGCTGAAGATGGAAAACAGAAGTTCTTGACTGACTTTGTGAATGCTTGGAACAAGGTGATGATGCTCGACCGCTTTGACCTAAAATAACCTTGTGAAAGGTTAATAGTTACTCCAAAAAGCCTTGTAACTGTAATGGTTACAGGGCTTTTTTGTTTGGTTCGGAGATCTAAAGCGACCACAGTCAAGATTGACATACATATGGCTGCTTTGGATAGATTCGCAAGGATATAGCGAAGGACGGAATTGGGCTGGCTAAATTTTTGAAGTTGTGACTTCAAGTCCTGACCTTTACCGCTATACCTGTCCTAAAGATCGTGTATTTCCAGGTTGCTCGAAGAATGGGATCAATAAATTTACATCCGCCATACCAGCAAAGTGGAATGGTGCAAATCATCGACCTGGACTGTTTCAATTGGACTTTGGCCCGGTACGTTAAAGGTGCTGCTGATAAAAATCGTTCCTGGTCGCATTTCAGCCTGTGCTTTATTCCACAATTGTTCCATCGGCGCTGGCGAGAGATAAGCGAATGCCACATCAACTTGCGCCAGATCACAATCCCATAAATCACCCCAGTGCACCCTGCATTGGTGGAAGCCTCCCCAACGGATACGTAGCCAGCTCCATAGACAGGGTAGTGGTGCGGACTCTACGCCTTTATAGTTTCCGTCAGTCCGAACGTTGGCAAGGTGGATTAGAATGCCGCCCAAACCGGAACCCATATCAATAAAAGTGAAACTTTTTCCTGGTTCGGGCTGTGGAAGAAAGGTTTCCAAAGCCTGCCAAACTTTAACACTCGATAAATAAAGCGGTACCTGACTTCGGAAGGTGTTCCAAAAAACCAGCAGCATAACGAAAAACGCAAACAGAAAAAAATGGGGCGGGATGTTGAAGTTAAGGGCTACTACCAACGCCGGGGCAAAAGCGAGTTGGATTATCAGCCACCAGCGTTGCAATGGGGTGAAGCAACTAAAAACCGCAGCAATCAGACCGCAGGTCAAAGCGAATGCTATCGGCTCGGGTTTTAGTTCGAACAGGCGAACACCGGTCAAAGCCAGAATAAAAGCCGCCAGTTGTAGAAGCAGGGCAATAAAGGCGGGTGGAAATTGAAGATGTCGCATCCGTTACAAGTATTAGGTATACAGTCAAATCAACCCAATAAAATCAGGATTTTTCGTTTCCGAAATCGGATCGACTTCTAGTCGTAGCTTTGGTGAAAAATCCTGATGCTTTATATCTATCAGAAAATATGGATTGCGCTTATTTATTGTTTATCGGTTAACAGTGGTACTTTGGAAGCTATTTCAATATCTAATATCAGACCGATCTGATGCTCAATCTGCAGGAACCTTGCGGCAAT
>JACXTQ010000040.1 GCA_016919605.1 Methylovulum sp. | reverse complement strand
CTTGATGAATAATTTATTTGAATTTGCTGAAGCCTGTTTATATCGGGTTAATATCGACGAAAAACTGGCGTTGACACATCAGGCTTGGCAATTATTGCAGGATGAAAAACTTGGTTTTGAATCGACAGCTCCAGTGCTGTCGATTACCGAGGTCAAGTTTCCTGATCGACCGTTGTTGCTGGCGCCGCGGAATATGCCGAATCGAAAACTCAACTCACCTGAAGGCGTTGCGGCGTTTTTCCATGCCATTGCCCACGTTGAATTTATGGCCATTTATCTGGCTTGGGACATTATTTACCGCTTCCGTGGCCTGCCGAAAGCGTTCTACTACGACTGGTTAAAAGTCGCCGATGAAGAGGTACAGCACTTTGCTTTGCTCAGGAAGCATTTGCAGATGATGGGAATAGATTACGGCGATCTACCCGCCCATAGCGGTTTGTGGGAACATGCCACCGATACCGCTGGGCACCTTTTGGCAAGGTTGGCTCTAGTGCCACGATGTATGGAGGCGCGTGGACTGGATGTTACGCCTGGTATCATCGAAAAATTCAACCAATTGGGCGACACAAAAGCGGTAGAAATCCTGACCCGGATTTTGACCGATGAAGTCGGTCATGTGGCTACAGGTTCTGCCTGGTTCAAGTTTGCTTGCGAACAGCAGGGCGTCGATCATGAAGCCCGGTATCGGCAATTGATCGGGCAATATTACAAAGGCAGCAAGCCAAAAGGCCCTTTTAACCGAGAAATGCGTATAATTGCAGGCTTCTCACAAGCTGAGCTGGACTGGTTGGAAGCTTCATCATGAAATCACAAAAAATTTTTGATTACCCTCTATTTGCTTTAGGTTTCAGGGCGTTTTTTGCCTTGGCAGGATTGTCGGCGCTGATTTTGGTCGTGCTCTGGAATGCCATTTTTAAAGGCGAGTTAACACACGACAACTACTTTAACCCCAACCTTTGGCATGCCCACGAAATGCTTTTGGGCTATTCAGTGGCGGTAATCACCGGATTTTTATTGACTGCGGTCAAAAACTGGACGGGCAGGCCAACTTTGACTAGCGATCAGCTAGGCGGACTTTGCCTACTATGGTTGTACGGGCGCATCTTGCCGTTTTATGCCGGTTTATTACCGGACTCTTTGATTGCCATGGTGGATTTTGCCTTTTTACCGGCGCTAATCTGGCAAATCAGCAAACCGATTTTACAGGCTAAACATTATCGAAGCCTGGTTTTTGTCGGGTTATTGTTATTACTGACATTAGGCAACGGTTTGATCCATGCTGAAATCCTCGGCTTTGCGAAAAACATGGCATGGACAGGGCTTGAATTGATCGTAGCAACTATCATTATTCTGATTCTGGTGATTGCCGGCAGAGTATTTCCGTTTTTCACAGAACGCGGGCTATCGGGCACTCTAATCATAAGGCATCCATTATTGGATAGCCTGTCAATCGCTTCAGCCACACTGGTTTTCGGCCTGCAATTGTTTA
Organism: Methylovulum sp.; assembly: GCA_016919605.1. GTDB lineage: Bacteria > Pseudomonadota > Gammaproteobacteria > Methylococcales > Methylomonadaceae > Methylovulum. Next base: position 3,544 of record JACXTQ010000040.1, on the reverse strand, counting down.
ATATTTCTGGCATCTTGTTGACTTTGGCCTCGGCATTTGCGGTTATCGCCAATGCGGCCAGGGTATCTGGCTGGTATGTACCAAGAATCTGGTATGTACCATTATTGTGGATACTTTATGTCGGTTATTGTTGGATAATCCTGGGCTTTATCCTGTCAGCTCTGTCAGGATATGCACTGGTACTACCGTCATTGGCCTTACATGCCTTTACAGTTGGCGGCATTGCGGTATTAACATTGGGAATGATGGCGCGAGTGTCTTTAGGTCATACAGGCAGGGCGCTAAGAGTGACAAACGCCATTGCCATTGCTTTTATATTGATCAATGTAGCCGCCTTGTTAAGGGTACTGTTACCCATCGCAATGCCGCATTGGTATAACATTTTAATTTACGTCTCAACCTTATCCTGGTTGGCGGCATTTGCGTTGTTTGTCTTTGCTTACCTGCCGATTTTGACCACTACAAGGATTGATGGGCAGGAAGGTTAAACCTAAAAAATCGCATACATAACCCTTTTATATACATCGATGGACTTCAAATTGCTGCACAAAGCAACTTAACCAAACGTAAGAAAATATTGCATCAATTGACCGCCATTACGAAAACAAGAGCAGCGCATTGTTTGAGTGATATTGCCGATTTAGCTGGAATCAGCAATTTTAATACCCGATTCATGTAAACTATTACCGTTGACTTAGCTATCTTTTAAGCGTAAAAAACGACCCACATTGTCAACGTAGTAACGGTTTGAACGTTTCAGTTCAAACCTTAAGGCAGGGTCATGATGAATAGATATGCTGTTAAAATGGTAGCGGGTATCAACCGATTTATCATGTTGGCTTCGCGCCGCCGGTCATCAGTGTCAATTCACTGTAATTGAGGGAATTGCCATGATTTCCCATGCTTTGACCATCGTTAGCAATGAGCTGAACCGGCATCTTAATGATGCTTACGGGATTCCGAACACACCTTATGCTGACTTGGGCAATTTGGCGGAAGGCTTTGCGAATGGCAGCGGTTTGGAGCGGAATAGGCTGCACATGGCTTTGGTTAACATTAAGGAAGAAAAAAGCCTAAAAAACGTCCCGCACTTTAGCCGCAACGAAGTCACGCTTAAAGCCAGTTACGAAAATCCCCCCGTCTTTCTCAATTTCCAAGTCTTAGTAGCCGCAAGCCACAGTGATTACACCATCGCCCTGACGGCTTTATCACGCGCCATCCGTTTTTTCCAATTCAGCAACGTGTTTACCCACGACAATGTCAGCCCCGATTCTTTGTTGCCGCCGCCCGCCATCCAAACCCTTGACCAGCTAGAAACCTTCAAACTTATTTTTGACTTCTATTCGCCAACGATGGAAGAGGTCAACCATTTATGGGGCACCCTGGGCGGTAAGCAATATCCTTTCGTTATGTACACGTTGCGGATGTTGGAATTGAAATTTAAAACCGCTGGTAATGAGACCAGCCTTGTCACAGGCGTTTCCACCCATTTCCACCATAAAACCACAGGCTTGAATTAACATGTCCGAAACTGCCAATAATGATTACAAACATCTCTTTGAAGTCAGGCTGCTACATCATTACTGGCTTGACCAAGGCAGCACGGTGTTTGACGACTTACCCGTAGATGAGGCTGAACGCGCCAACTTGCCCGATCCGAAACCAGCCGCCAGCCAAGAGCAACGCCTGTTGGCTTACAACAAAAAACCGTTTCTAAAAATTACGCCTACCGAATCAACGGCAAATGCCCTTAGAGGCTTGGCAGGGATTTATTTTGACACCGCTTTAGGCTGTGTCGTGGCAGTGCCGGAGCAAGTAGAAGTGCCTGATGATGCCGTGTTTGAATTCATTGTCACCGTAACCGACTCGACCTTTTTCAACTATACGGCCATGACGCTAAATCCACAAAGGATCTACACCTTTTCCGTCCCGTCGAAAGAAAATACTCTGGTTAGCAAAACCTTTCGTTACAAAGAAAATGTGCCAGTTTTGTCTAATCTGACGGGGACGAAAGGAGCAGGTGCAGATAATGCCCTGTTTTTGTCACAAAAGATTCCTGCTCCGAAAGACTCGGACAGAATTGAAGCTTTGGTGACGTTTGAAAACGCCTTGTGGCAACTGACCAGCGATCCGCCCAATGCTGAAAAACAGAAGATAAATCTAAATCTCGTCGGCAATCCGGTGTTTGTGAACCAAGCCGACATACCCGCCATTATTGCGCCAGAGGGGCTTGCTGGCGTTCCGGCACGGGGTGTGGAATTGACTGACGAAATGCCAAATGACGTGTATGCAATCATCCGCTTGTCCGCCAAGCGGCAAAATGACCCGGATTTTAGTTTGGTGGCTAGAGCCGAAGGCAAAGACCACCCTATCTTTCAAGTACGCTTTAAGAACCGTTCCAGTGTTTGGCAATATTTCAGTATTAAAAACAGGGCCGCAATCGACCTGGGCAATGCCGAGCCTTTACCCTTAACTTATTTTGGCAACGCAGGCAGCAAACAAAAACCATCTGAAGGCATGGTGGACATTAAACGCAATACCGAAAAAACCCGTATTACCCGTTTGGTTTCAAACATATTTATTTAAACCCGTCATCGTATCTAAAACTAAGTAAGGTAAACAACATGGCAAAATTATATAAAACTCCCGGGGTTTACATCGAAGAAATCCCCAAATTTCCGCCTTCTATCGCGCCCGTAGAAACCGCAATCCCTGCCTTTATCGGCTACACCGAAACAGCCACCGATAAAGTCGCAGACGATTTGCTGTTTAAACCAACGCGGATTACTTCGCTGTTGGATTATGAAACGCTGTTCGGTTTTCCCCAACAAGAACGCGCTATCACCGTGACCATTCAATCGACAATAGACGCTGCGGGCAACCTGATTGACCTTAAATCAGTCGCTAATCTGGAAGAAGCCGACCGCTCCAAGCACATTATGTATTACGCCCTGCAACTATATTTTGCCAACGGCGGCGGCCCTTGCTACATCGTTGCAGTCGATAAATACAAAAGCCTGGGCCAAGATTTGGTGCAATCTGAATTGGAAGACGGGCTTAAGACTTTAGAAAAAGTGGATGAGCCGACTTTGTTGGTGTTCCCCGAAGCGCAAATGCTGAACGCCAATGACTTTGGCGCACTGCAAGATGCCGCGCTCAAGCAATGCGAAAAATTACAAGACCGCTTTGTCATCATGGACGTGCATGGCGACACTGAATCTTTAGCAAACCCTAAAGCCGACTTGGCTCAAGCCATTGAAAACTTTAGGAACATCAATATCGGCATCGGCACAGACCATCTTAAATACGGTGCGGCATACGCCCCAAACCTTGAGACCATTTTGGATTTTGCCGTTGATGAAAGCGTAACAGATGTGTTGCGAAGCATTGACGGCGGAGCGGCTCAATCCATAGGTATGCTAGACACACTTAAAGCCGCCGACAGCGCAGTCTACGAACGCGCCAAAACCGCCATCCGCGATTATCCTTGCAAAATGCCGCCAAGCGGTGCAATTGCTGGCATCTACGCCGCCGTGGACAGCAG
>JACXTQ010000282.1 GCA_016919605.1 Methylovulum sp. | reverse complement strand
CAACCGCCATAGCCCATCAGCGACACTAGCCATTGTGACACGCTCGCCGGAAACACTGCCAAAAACCAAGTGCCGACATTCAGCGGGAACGGGAAAGTGATTCTGGCCTTATTATGTGCCAACCCTTTGGCAATCGCCCGTGCGGCCTGTTCGGGTGTCACCATAAACAGTTGCGGCCCGGCCATAGCCGCCGCCATCGGTGATTCGGTATAACCGGGCATGACCACGCTTAAGCGTACATTATCGCGTGCCAGCCAGCCGCGCATGGCTTCGCCATAAGCTTTCAGCGCGGCTTTGCTGGCACAGTAACTGGGTGTGACAGGCAGGCCATAATAAGCGGCCAATGAGCTGATGATGGCGATTTGTCCGCTTTGGCGCAGGCGCATGGCCGGACTTAAGGCGTTGACCAAGGCCAAGGTGGCTTTGATGTTCACATCCAGCAAGGCTTCCATCTCCTCCCATTGCTCGCCTTGGCGGTTGTTCCCTTGGCCTATATTAACACCCGCATTGGCGATCACCACATCAGGCAATTGCGGGCCGGTCAACTCCGCCAACCACTGGTGCAGGGCGGTGATGTCGCGTAAATCCAGAAGCCGGGTGGCTACTGTCGCCCCCGCTTGGCGGCAAGCGGCGGCAATAGCGGCAAGGGCATCGGTTTTGCGGCCTTGTAAGATTAGGTAAATGCCCGGTTTCGCATAATGCCGCGCCAACGCCCCGCCAATAGCCCCCGTTGCGCCGGTGATGAGTATGGTTCTCACAATAAGGTTTCTAGCGGGGATTTGTCCGTATCGAGAAAACGGGCGGCATTTTTTACCGCCAAGTCAATGCCCGGTTTGCAATATAAGCTGCCGTTGACTTGGGTGGTATGGATAACGGTGTTGCGAAAGCAACGGAACAGCTCTTGATCAGGTTTTTCATTATTCGTCCAAAACGCATCCAAAGGGCCTTGGAAGGTCAGCCCGGATAGGTTGTAAATGGGGCTATTGAGGGTGATGGTCGGGCAATCCAATTCCACAGCCAGCCCACCGGCGGTGCTGTTGACCGTCACTAGCCCTCTTGCTTGCGCCACTAGAGTGTTTAGATGCCCCGATTGCAAAAACAGGATGCGTCCGCTTAAATCCAACTGTTGGGCTTGTTTTTCGATAATTTTGCCATAATTCATCAACCCAGCATCTAACGGATGGGTTTTTATGACCAGCCAAGCATGGGTTGGGGCGTGTTTGGCAAACGAGCGCATCACCAAGTCAATGACTTCGACCATGTTGGTGAAGGTCGAATGCACTTGTATTTGTGAGTCGCTGTTAAGTTGCAAGGGCAGTAGATAAAAAGGGATTTTTTTGCGTAACAGATGGCCAATGTTTTCATCATCTTGTTTGCAAGTCAGATGCCGCCTGACAAAGCGGTTGACGTAGCCGGCATATTCGAGCGGTACCGGATCGGGCGCGTGGCCTTTATAATGCCGGAACAAAAACGGATTGCTAAGACCTGCGATATGGTAACAGACATCATGGCCGGCCCTAACCCGGAACGGGGCGTGGAAGGTTTGCGTGTCCAAGGGTGGTGGTACAGATTTGGCGACATACCGGAACCAGTCGGGGTCTTTGGGCAAGCGCGAATAACCATTGACCCCTTCCCGTTCAAGGGTCATCCAATAAGGGCGAAAATAGCCTTCTTCAAACACATGGGTACGGATGCCGTGTTGTCTTGCATAGTGTTTGGCCGCGACATGGATGGGACGGCAATCGCCAAACAAGATTTGGTCGGTAATGGCATACTTTTTTCTGACCGTTTCCAGCACCTCTGGCAGGGCGCTAAGTTCACGTTGGAACAGCGTGGCATTGCGCAGTCCCCAGTAAACGACATCGCCGCCCGTAAAGTTGATTTTATGGACGGTATGGCCTAAGGAATGCAAGTGGTCGGCAAGCTTGGCAAACAACGGCGAACAAGGGCCTTGCAAAAACAAAAATGAGCGTTTGCTGGTGCTGCTGGCAACGGAATTGCGGTGGACTTGTGCCTTAATGAAGATCATGAGCGTTCCTCACAGTAAGCTTGAAGGGTTTGGTCTATCTGTTCTTCGGTATGGCCACAGGAAATAAAAAACCGCAGCCTGGCGCTTTTTTCAGGGACAGCAGGATATAAGATCGGTTGGACGTTAATGCCTTTTTGGAACAAGGCCTCGGACATGCGCACTGCGCTCAGTGAGCTACCGGTAATCGCGGCGATAATTGCCACCCCTTGGCTATGTCCGGTATCAATACCTAATGCTTTGGCTTTGTTTAAGAAATACTGCGACAACGCTTGCAAGCGTTGCACCCGTTCCGGTTCCTGTTTGAAGATATGCAGTGCGGCAAGGGCGGGGGCGGCCACTTGCGGGGGCATTCCGACGCTGTATAAAAAACCGGGGGCCAAAAATTTCAGATGTTCGACCAACGCCGACTCCCCCGCGATAAAACCGCCACAACCTGCCAACGATTTGCTCAGCGTCCCCATCCAAATATCAACGTCTTTGCCGTCAATCCCAAAATGCTCACGGATACCCAGGCCGGTAGCGCCCAGCACCCCCAATGAATGGGCTTCATCGACCATCAAAAAAGCTTTATGTTTGCGCTTGATGGCAATGAATTCGGGCAAATCAGGATAATCGCCGTCCATGCTATACAAGCCTTCCAGCACAATCAGCACCCGCTCATAATGTCGCCGGTTTTCCGTCAGCAGCTTATCCAGGGCGGCATAATCGTTATGTGGGAAAGACAGGCGTTTGGCTCCTGACAATTGCGCCCCGACCATAGAGCTGTTATGAATCAGTTCATCATGCAAAATTAAGTCATTGGCCCCGAACAAATAGCCTATGGTGGTCACATTGGTGGCATGGCCGCTGACCATCACCACAGCATCATCAACCCCATAGGTGTCGGCGATGGCCGCCTCTAATTGCCGATGTACCGGACGTTCACCGGACACCAAGCGGCTGGCGGATACCGACGTGCCGTATTGGTCAACAGCGGCTTTAGCCGCTTGCGATACCCTAGGGTCGCCGGACAGCCCCAAATAATTGTAGCTGGCATAGTTGATATAGGTTTGCCCGCCAATGTCGGTAGTGGCTCCGGCTATGCCTTCATGCAGGCGGAAAAACGGATTGCCTACGCCCAGTTGCGCCCCGCCTTTATAGATAATCTGAATTTGTTTATAGCCAGCCAGTTGCTCAAAACGACACCACGCATCGGGGATATCCGCGTGCTTTGCCAGCGGATTGAACCCTGACGGAGTTTGCTCAATCTGTTTCAGCTTGTGTTCAAGTGCTTGCTGGATGAGCTTATCTTTAAGATGTCCCGAAAGACTTTTGCCAGTCATAGTTAAGTGAGTATCCTGCTAGTGCTGTTAGTTTCCATATCGTTGGTCAGTTTCACCAACTGCTCTGCCGTCAGTGTCGAGTCGTGCTGTTGTGCCACACTATGGATTTGCGCTTGGAGGCCGTCGCCGTTAGCGGCCACATCGGTATCGCCGCGCAAATGGGCGATTAAGCGTTCGGCCAGCTTGTTGATACTGGAGGCCTCGCTTAAAGCCATGACCGGAATCTGCACCTTAAAGCGGGCTTCGATAGCAATCATCAGTTCCACGCCCATTAAAGAATCCAGCCCCATGTCGTACATGGAATGGTTGGCATCGATTTTGTCTTTGCTTAT
>JACXTQ010000281.1 GCA_016919605.1 Methylovulum sp. | reverse complement strand
TTTTAAATCCCCAGCAAACCTTGGTGGCGGCTTTCAAGGAGGCTAACTACCGCATCAACAACCATGCCAATAACCATTTTGACTGCCGGGGCATGGGCACGACCGCGACCGCACTGCTGATTAGCCAAGGTATGGGCTGTTATGCGCATGTGGGCGACACCCGTTTGTACCGTATCAGGAACGGGCAAATGGCGCAACTGACCCAAGACCATACCTTGGTCGCCCAGATGCAGGAATACGGCATCATTACCAAGGAACAGGCGCGGGTGCATCCGAAAAAAAATATCCTGACCAATGCCTTAGGCACCAACCCTGAAATATTGGTCGATGTTTCCGATATCTTGTTCCCTATCCAGATAGGCGACATCTATCTGTTATGTTCCGATGGCCTGGTCGATAGGGTCACTGATGACGACATTCTTTTCCTGACGGTTTATAACGAACCCGAACAGGCTTGCACGATGCTGGTCGAGGCTGCCATTAACAATGGCGGCAACGACAATATTTCAGTCATCGTGCTGGCAATCCTGAACAACGATTGAGGTAAACACCGACATGGTTATCAAAGAGCTTGATGATTTATGTATGGGCTGCATGTCCATCAATAAGACCGGCTCTGCCTGCCCCAAATGTGGCTTTGACATTAAAGCCCCACAAAACGCTTTTGTGTTGCCTTACCACACCATTTTGAACAAAAAATTTTTGATTGGCAGGGTATTGGGCAAGGGCGGGTTTGGCATCACTTATTTGGCTTGGGACTTAGTGCTGCAAACCGCCGTGGCGATTAAGGAATACATGCCGTCAACGCTGGTGGCGCGGGAAAACAAACGCCCGGCGGTAGCGGCGCATTCGGCGGAAGACCAAACCGAATTTGAATACGGCTTAAAACAGTTTTTACAAGAAGCCCGTACCTTGGCTCAGTTTAGCCATGCCAATGTGGTGCGGGTCAGGGAGTTTTTTCCGGCCAACAATACCGCGTATTTGGTGATGGATTACTATAGCGGCGTGTCTTTGCAGCAATTTTTGCAACAAAAAAACCAGAAGCTGACCGAACAGGAAGCGTTGAAAATTATGCTGCCCATACTCAATGGTTTAGGTCTGGTGCATAAAAAAGGCTTTTTGCACCGTGACATCAAACCTGACAACATTTATCTGGTCGATAGGGAGCATCCGGTTTTGTTGGATTTTGGCGCGGCGCGGAGCGCGTTTACCCAAAAAAGCCTTTCGCTTTCGGTTGTTTTAACGCCAGGTTTCGCGCCATTTGAGCAATATCTGTCGCGTAGCCATTTCACGCCTTCAACAGATATTTATTCGGTGGCGGCGACCATTTATTACATGGTCAGTGGCATAAAACCCCATGAAGCGACCGCCAGGTTACAAAATGACCCGATTGTCTCTTTAGAAAGTTTGGAGCCAAGCTTAAACCCCCTATTTTCCAAGTCAATCATGAAAGCCTTGGCGGTCTATCCTGAACAAAGACCGCAAACGATTGAAGAATTTGAAAAACAGCTGACAGAAAAACCCGCCCCGCCTCCACCTAACCCCATCGCCCCCAAAGCCGCTTACCAACCCGCCCATAAGGTGCCACCCCCGCCGCCGCCATTCGATTCCGGCACATTGACGTTGGATTTGGCACCGCTTGACAACAATTATCAGGGTGGCAGCAAATATGACACGTATTACTGCCCGCATTGCCAAGCCAAAAACCTGATCCGTGAGGGCAAAAGCTTTGCCGAGGTCAAGTGCATCAAATGCCGCAAGTCGCCGAATGAAAAAGCCAAAAAAGGCTTGCCGGTACTGGCGATTATTAAAACCAGTGTGGTCATCGCGCTGTTATTGGTCGCCTATCGCTTTGTCACCAGCGAAGTGCTGACTAATCCGGCTGTCGAGGGGTTGGTCGCCCCTTTGCTGGAAAACGAAAGGCCACCCTCTGAGGCAAGGCCTGTACTGCCTACACACCCCTTGGTAAATGATGGCGGGCAACCGAAGTTTGCCCCGCAATTTGCCATAGATGCGTGCGTGGGCAAGTCAGTACGCGATCATTGTGTCGCCAACTCTCCCCGCCGGAAACTGCCCGGCGTATGCCAAAAGGTGAGGGGGGTGCTGGCTTGCATTCCTGGCGATCCGAATTAATGACCGGATTTAACTTAACGCGCCATTGCCAATTCGCTGACCGCCGGATAATTGACCTTACCCGTTGCCAAGACCGGGATGGCATCGACGATCATGATCTGCTTCGGCAAGCAAATCGCCGCCACGCCCTCGGATAAGGCCGCCAGGCCGCTGGCGGTCGCTTGTTTTTGGGTGGTCAAAAGGATGATTTGCTCGCCTTTTTTCGCATCCGGTAGGCTGACCGCCGCGTGCATCGCATCCGGCCAGGCTTTGGCGGCGATTTGCTCGACCACCGATAGCGACACCATTTCACCGGCAATTTTGGCAAAGCGCTTGCTGCGGCCACGGATGCTGATAAAACCGTCGTCATCGACTTCGACAATATCGCCGGTGTCATGCCAGCCCTCACCATAAATCGAGCTGGTCGGCTTTAACGTGCCAGGCTGGTCCACCAGCAAATAGCCCAGCATAATGTTGGGGCCGTAGACATGCAGTTTACCCGCCCCGCTAATGCCTTCGACAGGCTCTAATCTATAGTCCATAGCGGGCATAAACCGCCCGACCGTACCCGCCTTAAAATCCATCGGTGTGTTGACCGCCAATACCGGCGCGGTTTCGGTCACACCATAGCCTTCCAAGATACGGATGCCAAACTTATCCGCCCATAATGCCCGCGTACTTTCCTGTAATTTTTCCGCCCCCGCCACCACATAGCGTAGGTTATAAAAATCATAGGCGTGGGCTTTTTTGCCATAGGCCGCAAAAAAAGTGTTGGTTCCGAACATAATGGTGGCGCTGATTTCATAGGCGATTTCAGGGATCACGCTAAAATGCAGCGGAGTCGGATAAAAAAACGTGGTCATACCGCTTAGTACCGGCAACAACGTCCCGACCGTAAAGCCGAAAGAATGGAACATCGGCAGGAAATTCAGCACCACATCCTGTGGGGTAAAGCTGATACGCGCGGCAATCTGTTTATGGTTAGCCAAAATATTGCTGTGCGACAACACCACGCCTTTAGGGGTGCCTTCCGAACCGGATGTAAACAGCACCACCGCCGGACTGTCGGGGCTAAACTGGTCGTGCTGATACCAGATTCCCGCCGTCTTGCTTTGTAGCAGGGCTTTGACTTTAGCCCATTTGGAGATGTGTGCGGCCACATCTTCCAGATAGACCAGCTTAACTTGCGCCGCCAACTGTTCGGCTTCGGCGGTAAAATGGCCCAGTTCGATAAAGCGCCGTGAAGTCAGTACGGTTTTGACACGGGCGACCGTACACGCCGACACCATACCCGCCGAGCCAGTCGAATAATTCAGCATGGCCGGAATCCGCCCATGCAACTGCAAACCCAACACCACACATAAGGTTTTGGTTGAGTTGGGCAGGAAAACCCCCACGTTTTCACCGGCCTCGGTCAAATCCAGCAAGGCATTGCCCACGGCGATGGTACGCGTGATGAGGGTATCGTAAGACAGCGGTTGCCGATCCAAATCTTCCGCCACGGTATGTTTGCCGCCGTGGATAGTCCGGGCTTCCAGCACACTGGCGAACAGGCTTTGCCGGTAATGGCTGGTCTTAAACATCATGTCGGTCATGATGTCCGCCAAAATATGCCCACTGTATTTGCGGCGGTTTTTGCCGCTGAGTTCGCGTTGGGTATGGATATGCGTGGGTGGCAAAATGTCCAGGGTAATTTTCGGAAACCAGCGTAACCGGAAAATGTTGCGCATTTTGGAAAAATGCGTGTACTGCGCCCCTTCAATCCGTATCGGCAAAATCGCCGCGCCCGATTTGTCGGCGACCATCCCCGTACCGTCGTAGATTTTCATCAATGACCCGGTTGCGGTAATTCGCCCCTCCGGGACAATGACCGTCTTGCTATCGGTTTGCAAATGCTGGATCAGGTTTTTTAATGATAAGGGGTGGGTCGGGTCCATTGGAAACACTTTGGACAACCCCAAAAACGGCTTTAACCACCAACGTTGAGAAATGTGCGTGTTAATGGCAAAAGTGATCTCGTCGGGCAAAAACACCCCCAATAACAGAGGGTCTAAAAACGAGGTATGGTTGGCAATAATCAAAACCCGCTCGCCCGCTTGGTGGTAATGTTCCAGACCCTTTACTTCAACTTGGTAAATCAGTGTCAACAGCCTATGTAAGCATTTTTTTAGCATGAATGTTATCCTCCTGGGCGCATTCTAGCAGATATTTTGGGTAGGGGTTTGGGGTGTATGTGTTAGGGATTGGCCTAGTAGGTGTAACCGTTTTGCCAAATGATAAAGTTAATGTCATTTGTATTTAAGCACATAAATTAAATAAATTACTGATTTATATATTTATTTTTCTTTGTGTGAAAAGTCTTGCCAAATAATAATGATTGTAATATGATGAAATTGAGAGTGCCTATATTAAATAGGGTATATTGATGATAATGTTTATCGCGTACCCTAATACCAGTTTAAGGATTGGTATTAGATTTTAGATGCTACAGGCCAGCAACTTTTAGTGGGTCAAGCATCATATATAAGACTAAATACGGAGTGCCACATCATGAGAATACAATTTGAACTGACGGAGGATAAGGCAAGGGAGCTGGACGACTTTATGTCAACAATCGGCGTAACGACAAAAAAGGATTTGTTTGAAAACGCTTTGTCTTTTTTAGAATGGGCGGTCAAGGAAATACAGGCCAACCCAAACCGGGTGATTGGTTCAATTGACGAAGAAAAGGACACCTACAAAGAGTTGCAGATGACGGTCTTTTCGAATGCCAGAAGTTATGCGAAAGCCAATAAAAATAAAAGCGGTAAAGAAGCGGTAGCTTAATAGTGCCGATAGTTACGCTTTTAAGAATAAAAGGGGCATTTTATATGCCTCTTTTTTTGGGTGCTGTATGGGAAATAGACCATGAAAAAAGAACCTGAAGTGGACATAGTCGATCCTTATCGCCATCCCTATTTTAAACAAGAGCCTTTGCCAGTGCATGTCTATAACGTTGCGGTATGGGGGCTTGTGGCTATTACGGGGATTAGTGTGGTTGGCATAATAGCTTTATCCTTGTTTGACAAAACCAGTGAGGGCTTAATCTCCATTGCTTCGGCTTGCATAGGCGGGCTGGTCGGCATTTTTTCACAACGGGCGACCAAGTGATCCGCTTAATGAAATGGCTCAACAATGGGGGGTTGTAACGGTGGCTGTAAGAACCACCAAGGCGGAAGATAACCCCTCCGCCTTGGCGTTGGATGCAGGGATAGCACTTGCGGCGGTTTGGAAAACGCGCCTTAAAACTTACGCTAGGCTAAATCAGCTGCCGGCTTTAGGGAAGCTTTCCGCAATATCTTTAGCCGCTTGGCTGCATACGGGATGCCCCCAGCCACTGGCGCTGGTGGAGCCGGTGATGTCATAGACGATGTTGTCATCGTTATGGGTGGGGTTGACACCTTTATAAACATGGTCAAGACCCAGCAGTTTGCGGGTTTTCCAAGCAATGTTGTGGTCGGCGCACGAAGAATCGCCACTGACACCGATACCGCCTATCAAGTTGTCGTTCGCATCATAAAGGGCCAAACCGCCGCCGAACACATTGATACCGCCTATCTTTTGGCCGACCAGAGGGTCGCTGACAGTGCCATAATTTTTGGAAGGGCCTTGGTAAGCGGCGGCGACGTTAACAGGGTTGCTTTCTTGTAGGCCAAATAAAGAGCCGCCAGGTTGGGTGGCCGAATATAAGTTGGCTGTGGATAAGGCCAAGTGGGCTAAGCTAAACGCATTGGCGGTGTTGGCTTTTTGTGCGGAAATGACACGGCTGCCAGGCCATTGGCCGCCTCGGTTAGGGGCGGTCATTGTTACCGAACAGACGACCCCGTCCCGATCAACAATGGTCGCCCACATGTTTAAGGCAAACCCGCCATTGTCTTCTTTTTGTGCCGTCGATAGGGCGCTGCTTAAGGTGGTGTAATTAGGTAGGTTTTGACAGCCGGCCATGGCTGCGTTTGCTGTTAATGCCAGGGTGCCGACAAGCATTAGGGATGGGATAGTTTTGTTCATAAGAGTCCTCGCCATAGGTAATTCTAATTTTATTATTAAAACTATTGCTGGAAGTTATAGCCAGACATAGATTGAGGTACATTGAATATGCGGCCTCAATGGTTAAGTCTAGTGGCTCCCCTGCCATTTGTCTATCATCCCAGCCATAATTCGTGGCTTAAAATGGGCAAATGGCGATGGCTTTTGAGAAAAACTGGTAATTAATCACGGGTAAACCCCCGGCTCTGCCGGGGGACTCACAAAGTTTGACAATTACGGGAATCATCGAGAGCCTCCCAATCTGTGAACCGCCTAAAGTTCAAAAGATTGAGGAAGCAAACGATGAATCCAGCCGAAAGTTTAAAGCATACAAGATGGGAATGTAAGTACCACATAGTTTGGATACCCAAATACAGA
>JACXTQ010000039.1 GCA_016919605.1 Methylovulum sp. | reverse complement strand
CATGTAATCTTCGACTTGACCGACCAGGAAAATGACCCGCTCCTTCAATAATCTGGAATAAATGTCAAAAGAACGCTCGCCTCTGGCGGTTTGTTCTATGACCATAGGAACCAATCCACCTGCCGCTTGTATGGGGCTGTTTGGACTTATTGCATGATGCGGATACATAAACACTCCTTAACGTTGGTATTTTTCCATGACTTCGCTAAAAGGCAGGGTTTCTTCCGAAACCTGCGCCCTAGCAACCAGCCATTCGACAGTTTGGTTTTCCAAGACCATTTGCTGGACATCAGTCAAACGGCTCTTGTCGGCATAATACCAGTTGACGACTTCTTCTGGCGACTCATAACTTTTCGCCATGTCTTCAACGGTACTGCGGACCTTATTGTCATCCAAGGTAATGTTGTTTTTATGGATGACATCTCCAAGAAGCAAACTTAATGCCACACGGCGTTTTGCTTGCGCCTCAAAAATGTCACGCGGCAACTGTAAATCTTCCAAACTGAGTTTTTGGCGTTTGGCCGTCTCAAGGTAAGGCTTCATCAGATTTTCGACTTCTTCATCGATCAGCGTGCCAGGCACGGCAATGTCAAACTGGGTGTACAAAGCTTCCAGAGCTGAGTTTTTCAGTCGGGCTAACAGGGCGGTAGCCAATTCACGGCCCATATTGGTTTGGACATCGGCACGGAAGGCTTCGATAGTGCCTTCTTCAACGCCATAGCTTTTGATGAATTCTTCGTCAATTTCCGGCAAAGTGGGCTCTTCAACCTTAATGGTTTCAGCGGCAAACTCGGCGGTTTTGCCGGCCAGTTGGGCGTTGCCGTAATCTTCGGGGAAGGTGGCGGTAAAGGTTTTGTGTTCGCCTGCCTGAAGACCGATCAGATTGTCTTCAAAACCTGGGATCATTTGTTTGGCGCCAATGACCACTTGGTAGTTTTCGGCTTTGCCATTGATGAAGTCTTCGCCATCGGCAGTACCGGAAAATGTGATGGTGATGCGGTCTTGCTCTTGGGCAGGACGGGTCACTTCTGTCCAAGTCAGTTTTTGGTTGCGCAATTTTTCAATCATTGCGTCAACATCGGCATCGGTGACGGTTGACAGGGTGCGGGTGACTTGCAACTGATCCAGGCCATCCAAGACTATTTCAGGATACACTTCAAAAATGGCGGTGTATTTGAAGCCTTCGGATTCGTCAATCGAGTCGATAAATGGCTGTCCGGCGGGTCTTAGCTCTTGGTTTTGCAGGGCTTCATAATAGGTGGATTGGATCAGGTCGCCGGCAATCTCGCCACGGACACGGTCGCCAAATAATTTTTTTACAATGTGTGAAGGTACTTTGCCAGGACGGAAGCCGTCAACTTTAACTTCGCGAGCCAAAGACTTAAAGCGTGTCGCCATTTTTTCCTGAACAACGGATTCTGGCACGCTAACTGTCATTTTTCGGCTTAACTCTGATGTCTTCTCGACAGAAACTTGCATTTCTTTACTCCACGCATTTAATAAGGATTTTTAGAGACTGGTAACGGCTCAATAGAACGGAAAATGGCGGCCTATCGGGATAAGGCCGCCATTTTTAAGGAATTAAGTGGTGCGAACGGAGAGACTCGAACCCTCAGTTACAAACACTAAGTAATTGATTTATAAGCTCTTTATTGTTAAGGAAAGAGACGGTTTGTATCAACTTAATTGACCATTATACAGTTATTGCCAAACACTATCAACTAACGCTATTAAAAACGTTATAAAAACACTATTTTTTGGAGTTTAGGCATCGGTGTTATGTTGTCGGCTTAGGTTGTCAGGGATATTTATTTAACTACAGTTCCGGTGGGTAGAATTAAATCCTGGTTTTTAAATTAAATTATAGGTTTTTTGTTTTATCCGTGTAATTCTTAGCGTTTTTCTACTTGGATATGTCAATGCTTGTAAAAATAATATTGCCCCTTGCGTTTTGCCTTTTGGCAGGATGCGCCCCTAAGAGAATGCTGGTTAAAAACGGCATCTCTCAAGAACAGGTTGCCCGCGATAACGCCGAATGTAGGCTTGAGTCTATGAAGGCCACCATCGGTGAAAGCCAGAACCTGTTTGTCGGTCTTGATAAGAATAACGCCTATGTTTATTGTCTACAGGCGAAGGGGTACAACTAGACCTATCATCACCATAAGATGAGCTTCACGCTTGGGTAGGTGGTAACAGGGTTGCATTTGACCATTTCCAGCTTTATATTGACCTGCGAAAATTTTCGCAGGTTCTTCACCCAACACTTTCAACTTGGCGGTGAACTCATTAGCCGCGCCAGACACAACACCCATTGCATTTCCCCGCCCTGTTTGCATTTTTGAACGGCAAAGGCCACCGCGTTAACCTGCTAATTATAATGTAATATTTTATACAATATATTACATTACCTTATTTCTAGGGCATTGGCTGGCAAATTTAGTTTGACTTAAATCTAAAATGTAATAAAATACGTCCAAACCAACAAACTATTACATTTTATAGGAAACGGCATCATGACAACTCAAACTAAAGCAGGGAGGCCAACAGGCAAAACCGGACAAGCCAGGGTTTTGGACGATAAGGAACTGAAGCGGGTTTTAGATTCTGTCAAGTGTGGCAACCATGCGAAACGCAACACAGCCATTGTCATATTGAGCAATTATCTTGGGTTAAGGGCGAAAGAGCTGGCATCATTAAAAATTGGTGATGTTTTCGACCAAGATACCAACGACGGCATTAAAAAAGTCTTACGCCTCGTTGCGGCTTATACCAAGGGCGCGAAGCACCGTGATGTTTCACTAGAGAATAGGGTAGTTGTTAAGGCTCTTCAAGAATACATTGCAGAGCGTGAAGTTGAAGACGGGATGGCGTTCAACGAATCAGCCCCTCTATTCAGATCACAAAAAAAGGCGGCATTTAGCCCAAATGCAATGGTTCGGGTTTTGGGTGTCATTTATGAGAACGCCGGATTTAAAGACGCTTCTAGCCATACTGGCAGACGGTCACTAATAACCAAGCTGGCCTATTCTGGCATCGACTTAAACAGTGTTAGACAAATCGCGGGGCATAGCAGTATATCGACAACCCAGCGTTACATTGACGACAACCCGCACCGGATAGCCGACATTCTTAAATCAATCTGATAATCACCCCACATCAAAACCGCTTAAACAGCGGTTTTTTTGTGTCAAAAAATCCTATAAAAAATAAGTGAAATAACACTTGTTAGTTACATGTAACCGATGTACTATAGCCTATGATTTTGTTTTTATTAGGAGTTCTATTAAGTGGCGTTAACATCAGCGGAAAAAGTAAAAGCATACCGCCAAAGGCTTCGAGAAAACGGCGGCAAAACCTTCGCTATTGACATAACTGGCGAAAAACTAAAGTTTGTTGCCGCCTTATCTGGAGATGGCAAAACAGAAGGTGAAATCTTGCGAGTTATCTTAACTGGCGCGTTGGATAGGTGGATAGAAGTCAACCATAAAGCCATTCAGCTTCTTGCGTTGGGGGCTTCGAGCGAACAGGTGGACAAGTTCTTAGCGGATAATCGAATACAGCCTGTGACCGACATTGCAAACTATTTTCCATCCACACGATGACAGGCCGCGTTAAAAACAGCGACCAGCTTAAACAAGCCTTCGTTTTGCGAGCCGCTGGCTATTCGCTGGCCTCTATCGCTGAAATTACGAGTATAAGCGCCAGCACCTTATCTAGGCACTTTGCAAAGTACAGGGCAAAAAAGGGCGGCTTAACGCTAGACGCAATCAATGAGGCCAAACGCCAGCTATTGGATGATGCTGGCTTTATCGGTGATATGAAGAGCAAGATTGCCGCTAGTGTCGCAGATGACATTTCTCAGATTAAGGCAATACGGGAGGCAATCATTTTGACGCTAGAGGAGACGATGGCAGATAAAGGACTTCCCGCACATTACAGGGCGCGTTCAATTGCCGCCCTATCCACATCCATTGCCCTAACGCAAAAGACCGCGAGGGTAGCTTTAAACGCCGATTCCCAGCCGATAGATCAGGACGACCTGCCCACTTTGTTTATCGAGGAATTAACTCAGGAAGAAATTAACGGATTGCGAAGCGAACAAATAAGGCTGAACGAAGAGATGGGTATTGTTTCCATTGAGGGTGCGGAAATTGTGGAGGAAACCGAATAATTAAACAAGCGGTGACTTACTTACGGTTCAAAGATGACAAGGCAAAGCTTAGAAATTTTCGGATTTACGTTTAGCCCCTGCACTCACCGGGCGATGATTTTTTGAAAATCCAAAACCAAAAAGCATAAAAAAGCCAGAAAAAAGGGCGGCAACCCTCTGGCTTTTTATGTTAATCCTCTAAATTAACGGTGAAATTATACCATGTTATTTAACAGCGACCGCCAACTTCGTCATGTATCCGATTTGCTAAGGTCAAGTGGTGGTTTTGGCATGACACCCGATGAAATCAAAGCGAGAGACGAGCAGATAGATGAGCTTTTCGCAGATTTGGGTGTAGAGAAGACCACCGCGCCGGATCACAGCCAAAATCGCCACGCCAAAAAAGAAGCCGATACTTTGGCCCTTAAAGTCAGAGAGGATGAAGAAATAGCCATTGCCATTGCAAACTTGGATGACTGGCTAAGGGAAGAAAAACCGACCAATTCGTTAAGACGAAAAGCTGATTATGAGGGAATGCTGGCGCGTAAAAAAGCTTTAATGGCTATGGCAAAAATTCAAAATGGTAACAAAAAGCGAACAACGAACAAGATCACTAAAGGGCTTGCCAGCACAGAGGCTATGCGGTTTGCGGCTGAATCATCAAGGGGCGATTTGAGTGCCACTACAGTATATATAGATTTACTCCGTTATTTGCCCCTATCGCCTACAGTTACACCTCCTCTCTCAGGCAATCACCCAGACCTTTACCAAAAAATTCAAAAATGGCGCGAATTGTCAAATCAAGCAACGGCTTGTTTTTATCAGCTTGGCACAGCGGCAATAGAAGCCGAAACAGAATTAAAGGCAGTTCCCTTTACTTGGAATCTGTCACAGAACCTCTGGAGAGCCGCTCACGGCTCGAAAGAGAATGATGTAACCTACCTACAGCATTTGTTAAAAATAACGCTTAAAAGGGCTTTAGGCCGCACCCCTGATTTTTGGTTTGCTTATGAGTTGGCGGAAACCGCCGACAGTACCGGAAAACCTCACCTACACGGCACGTTGCTTATCAAACCAAGCGAGGCGAAGCGAGCGCGGGGAGTGTTCCACCAGCTTAACAGTTCGGTAACGGCTGACTTTAAACGCCATGCCCTGATTTTTTCATCAGGAAAACGCAAAATTCGAACAGCTACCCACGGTGGGCTTCACACCAATTTGCATTGGTCGCTGTATTGCATGAAGGAACGCGGTACAGTCAGAAGCCGCTACCTGCTAGGGCAAAAAACTTTTACTGCTACGCGGGGGGTCACTCAGGCGGCTAAGGCTTATCACGACAAATTAAGCGAAAATAACAGATAAGTCACGGCTTACTTATTTTAAGTATTTGATTTTTATTGTTTTATTTTTTTTTGTTTTAGCCGTTGTCTGGTAAGCTGGCGTTTCAACCAATCAAAAACAGGAATATAAAAATGGATGGCATCAACAAAGAAGATCAAGAAGTAATCAACTACATTAGTAAAAAACTTAGCAAAAAGGATCAGGTAATATTTGCCGGAATTATTAAAAAACTTGCCAAAGACCCGCTAGATGCTTTTAATCAAGAAATAACAGATATGGAAAAATTCAATGATTATTTTCTACAAATCGACACACAAGAAGTCCTTATATCTTTGCCAGGCGACACCGATATAAAACGACTCTGTGATTCTTTGCCAGAGCAAATTGGTTTTACCTCTAACATTAACTTTGAACAGGTGAGCTTTGAAGAGCTTTCGGCCATTTTGGCAGAATCGACCATCTTGTCCACAACAGACCACGCGGGAATGCGAGTAAACGCAATCCAGCACCCTACTTTGGGTAAAGTTACGACAGTGCAAGGCGATGATGGCGGCTTATTATTGTTTAGGCGTAGGGAAGACTACACCATAATCTAAAAAATCAACCACAGCTTTCTTTTTGGCAATATCGCCCTTTTTTAACTCTTCAAGCTTTCTCTTAGCATAAAATGCGGTCATACAAACATTTTCACCCGCTTTGTTAAACGCGCCAGACTCATGACCAACAATAGGGGCAATCCGGCCTAAGCTTGACCGGAATCTATCAATATCATCCCCCGAAAAACTGACCATGCCGCAAGTAGCGGCCTCTGTAATAAAGGTTTTCCGCAAACAATGTAATCCGCTTATTTTATTCCCGCTCGTTTCATCAAATAAGCCGATTTTCTTAAGATAGGTGGTTACATTTTGTCCGGCGTTATCACCGGTGTTCTCGATGTTGCCCCGTTTGCGGGGCGTAAACGGGAAGACCACACAGGCGTTTTGCAACCGCCTGTCCAAGACATAATCTATAAACCCTAAGTCAATCAACTTTTGATGAATGGGAACATCCTTTTTGCTGGCTTTGGTTTTCGCTGATTGATTTGCTCCATCTTCTGTGACTTCAAAAAACCAAATGCCGGATTTATCCTGTCTAATATCGTTAGTTGGGTGGAGTTGGCAAATCTCGTTAAGCCGCGCCCCGCTAAATAATCCCACAACCAGAAGCCAGTAAAAATGGACTTTCTCCCTATCGGATATGATAGCTTTCATCACATCATTGTTGACGAGTTTGTTAACCTCAGAAATTAAAAGTGGCCTTTGTTCGCCTTTTCCGGCAACTTGATTGCCATAGTATTTATTTGCATCATTTACGGTTAGCTTTTTAAAGCCGGAATTTTTAAATTCCTTATATCCGTGTTCTATAAATTTCTTGACTGGCGATTTATAGCTATTGGCATAGGTTTTTGGTGAAATTGTTTCTGATTTAGTTTTTTTGCAAAGACTTATTTTTTCTTTAAAAGTCAGTTTCTTATGTTCTGGCAAATTATCTTTGCTTGGTAAAAAACAAATTTCTTCAAGAAAGCAATCTATGTCGATTTGCTCCAGATCAACCACCTGCTTGTTGCCAATCAACTCGACAAACGCGCTCCACCACTTTTCAGCATTTGTTTTTTTATTAGCGGAGGGGTTGGATTCGCCTATATTTTCAATCAAACTTTGACGGACAACGGAAAGGCGTGGGGATTTGCTTCTGTTTTGGGTGGGGGGTTGCTTTATTTCAGTTGATTGCCGAATGGCATGTAACTTACGATAGATTTCAAGCTCTTTTGCATCTAATGCAAGCTCGATTTCCTTTTTATTTTTGCGGTTATTGTCAAATATTTTATTCTCAAGTTCTTCGATTTTTATGTCTTTTCTCGCGTTGATTGCCATTTTTTTTCTGGCAAGCAGTAAGGAGATTTTTGCTTCACCGGCGGCCTCTGCTCTTTCCAACTCGTTTAGTATTTCATGAAGAGCACTCTCATCGTAATCATCAGGCCCTTTTTTATCCATTACGCTATCCAAGTAGTTGAAAAGTTCTTTTGCTTCTCCAGCGAGCTTGTAGGCGGCTGGAATTGCATCTTTACGGTTTTGGGTGCGTAGCGATTGTGTAAATTCGGAAATTTTAAGAACTGGTCGAAATCGAAGGGGAACTGAGAGGCGAAAATATTGCATGTTGCCGCGTCTGAAAAGATGGGGCATTTTTGACATAGTGGCGGCTCATTTGGGGCGCTGTTTTGTAGCAAAACAGCTAGAGCCTATTTCAATCAATTAATACATTTAACCTGTTTAAATTCAATGGGTTAAAATATAAATGGTGCGAACGGAGAGACTCGAACTCTCACAGGGCAACCTACTGGAACCTAAATCCAGCGCGTCTACCAATTTCGCCACGTTCGCACTTTGAATGAACTTAGCATTATATAGGTTTTACTATATGGATAACAAGCTATTATTTTAAAAGTGCCGCTTATTTCATTTGTGTGGCCGGTAATTATGTTATGCTTAAAAATTTTTACAACCACCCATTAACCTAAGCCGGAGGCGATATGTCCATAGAAACCAAGCCACCCTTTCCGCCATTTACGCTTGCCAGCGCCGAGCAAAAAATCCGCGCCGCTGAAGATGCCTGGAATTCGCGCGATCCCCAACGCTGTGCCTTAGCCTATACGCAGGATTCCACTTGGCGTAACCGCGCTGAGTTTATTGTCGGTAGAGGGGCGATAACCGCCTTTTTGGAACGCAAATGGGCGACCGAGCTGGAGTACCGCCTGATTAAAGAATTGTGGGCGTTTACCGATAACCGGATTGCCGTGCGTTTTGCCTATGAATGGCATGATGCGGCAGGACAGTGGTTCCGCTCTTACGGCAATGAAAATTGGCAATTCAACGAATATGGCCTGATGCAGCGGCGGGTTGCCAGCATCAATGATTTGCCTATCCATGCCGCAGATAGGCTATTTTATTGGCCGCAAGGGCCGCGGCCTGACGGGCATCCTGGCCTATCCGAGCTGGGTTTGTGAGGGCTGTTTATCATTTCTATCGTAACCCGCTGATGTTTAGATAAGTATGTCCAATAACTATATGTTTGATAACGATGATCCGTTGGACTCGCTAAGAATACCACCCCATTCCATCCCCGCCGAACAGGCGGTTTTGGGTGGCTTGATGCTGGATAACCAAACCTGGGATTCGGTTGCCGACAAGGTGCAGGAAATCGATTTTTATCGCCGCGATCATCGGTTGATTTTTAAAGTTATCGCGCAACTGGCCGAAAAGCAATCGCCGTTTGACATTGTCACCATTTCCGAAGCCTTGGCGGGCGATTTGGCCGATACCGGTGGCTTGGCTTATCTGGGCTGGCTGGCAAAAAACACCCCTAGCGCGGCCAATATTGTCACTTATGCCAATATTGTCCGCGACCGCTCGGTGTTGCGCCAGTTAATCCATGTCGGCACACGCATCGCCGATTCGGCGTTTAACCCCGAAGGCCGCGAAACCGCCGAATTGCTGGAAAGCGCCGAACGGGAAGTGTTTAAGATTGCCGAACAACGCCAACGCGGGCAAGGTGGCTTTATCCCCATTAAAGCTCTGCTCGCCAAGGCCGTAGACCGTATCGAAACCTTGTTTGAGCAAGACGGTAATATCACGGGTGCGGCGACCGGATTTTCGGACTTTGACCAACTCACCTCTGGCCTGCAACCTGCCGATTTAATTATTGTTGCCGGTAGGCCGTCAATGGGCAAGTGTTTTGGCAAAGGCACGCCCATATTGATGTATTCGGGTGCTGTCAAGGCTGTGGAAGATATTCAGGTCGGTGATGAGCTGATGGGCGATGACTCCACGCCTAGACGGGTGTTGTCTTTGGCGCGTGGGCGTGAGGCCATGTATTGGGTACGGCAAAATAAGGCGATGGATTACCGCGTCAACCAATCCCATATCCTATCCTTGAAGCGTAGCCGTAATGACGGCAAACACAAAAACGGCGATGTCCTAAATGTGCAATTGACTGATTATCTGGCGGCCTCGGCCAAATTCCGCTCCAACTACAAAGGCTACAAAGTGGCGGTTGAATTTACCGAACAGGCGTTACCGCTTTGCCCGTATTTTTTAGGCTTATGGCTGGGTGATGGGGTGAGTGCAGCGGTGGACATTGCTACCACTGATACCGAAGTCGTTGCCTATTTAAGAGACTATGCCGAACGATTAAACTTACAGTTGACCGAGAAGTTCGCCAAAGATAAGGACGGCAACGATAGCAATGAGAGTCCACAGCAACGTGGCAACCATCAGAATCATTTTTCTTTACAAAAAATACTCCGTGAACAGGGGTTGCTGAATAACAAACATATCCCGCAAGCCTTTTTGCTTAATTCCCGCGCCAACCGTTTAAAGCTATTGGCAGGCTTGATTGATAGTGACGGGCATTATGCAAGCCGCTACAAAATGTACGAGATAACCCAAAAAAATGCCACCTTAGCCCAGCAAATCAAGTTCTTATGCGATAGCTTAGGCTATAGGACATCGCTGGTGCAAAAACAAGCCAGCATTAAAGCCAGGGATTTCCAGGCCACCGTCCATCGGGTGCGGTTTACCGGTGATGTGGAGGCGATTCCCGTCAAAATCACCCGAAAAAAAGCCGCCGCATGGGAGGCCAAGCGGACGTGGCAACAAACGGGCGTATCTGTTGAATATGACGGTGTAGATGATTATTACGGTTTTGTCTGCGATGGCAACCGATTATTTTTGCTGGAAGATATGACGGTAGTCCATAACACTACCATAGCCATGAACATGGCGGAAAATATCGCCATCAAAAGTGACAAGCCCGTGGCGGTGTTCAGTATGGAAATGCCGGGGGATGCCTTGGCGATGCGGATGATGTCATCTTTAGGGCGTATCGACCAACATAAGGTGCGCACGGGTAAGCTGGAAGATGACGAGTGGCCTAGGCTGACCTCGGCGATTAACTTGTTGGCGGAAACCAAGCTGTTTATTGATGACACCCCGGCGCTGTCGCCCACCGAAGTGCGCTCACGCGCTCGGCGTTTGGCCCGCGAACACGGGCAACTGGGCCTGATTGTGCTGGATTATTTGCAATTGATGCAATCGCCTTCTAGCGGTGAGAACCGTGTCCAGCAAATTTCCGACATTTCGCGTGGCTTAAAGGCCTTGGCTAAGGAATTGAACGTCCCGGTTATTGCCTTGTCGCAGCTTAACCGTAATCTGGAGCAACGCCCGAACAAGCGGCCTGTTATGTCGGATTTGCGCGAATCCGGCGCAATTGAACAGGATGCTGACTTGATTGTGTTTGTCTATCGTGATGAAGTCTACAACGAAGACAGCGCCGATAAAGGCATTGCCGAGATCATCATCGGCAAGCAGCGTAACGGCCCGTTAGGCACGGTCAGGCTGACCTTTTTGGGACAATATACCCGTTTTGAAAATTTTTCTGGACAAAGTTACAGTGCCGAGGATTACGAATGACCCCCGCAGCTTATGCAGTTCTTAATTTAAACGCGCTGGCGCATAATCTGCAAAAAGTCCGCGACTATGCCCCTGATGCTAAAGTTATGGCGGTGATAAAAGCCAACGGTTATGGGCATGGCATGTTGCGGGTGGCGGAAACGCTGGCCCAGGCGCAAGCCGATGCGTTTGCCGTGGCGCGGGTGCAAGAAGGCATCCGCTTGCGCAAAGCGGGGCTGCATAGCCGGATTGCGGTTCTGGAAGGCTTCACCTGCGCCGAAGAGCTAGGCGACTTGCTGGCCTATCAGTTGGATGCGGTGGTGCATACCGCCAGCCAATTGGATTTGCTGGCGCAACAGGGCGGCCCAGCGCAGATTGCGGCCTGGCTAAAACTGGACACCGGCATGAACCGCCTAGGCTTTAGTCCTAAAGAATTTCCTCGCGTTTCCCAACACCTAAGCCAGTGCGCCGTGGTCAAGCAACCCGTTAACCTGATGACCCATCTGGCGAATGCCGATGATCGCGGCGATACCATGACCCTGAAACAAATCCAGTTGTTTCGGCAAACCATCGGTGACACGCTTGGTGAGCGCAGCATAGCCAATTCGGCGGGGCTTTTGGCGTGGCCAGAGGCCTTAAGCGACTGGGTACGGCCTGGGGTGATGCTGTACGGCATTTCGCCGTTTCCTGACAGCATAGGAGCGCAATTGGTCTTAAAGCCCGTCATGAGTCTGCATTCGCGCCTGATTGCCGTCAAGCCCTTGGCGAAAGGCGATACCGTCGGCTATGGTTGCCGCTGGGTCTGTGAACAAGATACGACTTTGGGCGTAGTGGCGATAGGCTACGGTGACGGTTATCCGCGTTATGCCAAACCCGGTACGCCGGTGCTGGTCAATGGCCAACGCGTACCGCTGATTGGGCGGGTGTCTATGGATATGATCACCGTTGACCTAGCCAGCCAGCCCCATGCCAAACCCGGCGATGCCGTGACCTTATGGGGCGAAGGCTTGGCAGTGGAAGAGATTGCCTTGTGCGCAGACACCATACCTTATACGTTAGTGTGCGGCGTGACCCAGCGGGTGCGTTTGGTGGAAGCGGAATGTTGAGGGCGCGGCTATGCGAAAAAACCTAAAAACTTTATAATTTTCGTTATATAACAATATATTACTTGAGAAAAATGATAAGCCGCACAATTAAATTCCTAGTTATACCTGGCTCCCTATTGGATGAAATTCAAAAGGTAAGTGCTGCCTCCATAGAATTTTCGAGAAACTGGATTGCCGAAGACTTCGATAATGCAGGTACTATAAGCCAAGAAGCTTTCGTGCTTCTCGAGCATATCCAAGGTGAATTAATGAGGCATCGTGATACGATGAAATCCGGCAGTGCATACAGTGCATCAAGATTTAAGGCGGCTCTGGATGTAGAGGTTGGAGACTTACTCGAACCAGCTACACCAGCAAATAAATTGGAATTCCAAGGTCTTTCATTAGGTCATGGAGCTATGCCTGTTGGAATGACATTTACGAAGCTGACACTCGAAAAGGCTTTAAACAAACTTAAGCATCGTGATACGAATCTTGTAAACTTCACTGTTTCAGACGATGGTGATCACACGTTATTCATCTTTACAAAAGCTGGAATGGGATGCCCTGATTCACTCTCCAGCTTTAATGTTCGAAAGTTCTGCGATTCATGTAAGGCCGCCGCCGATGTTATCCGATAATTGGGGAGGGAGGGCGTACACCGACACTACAGTTACGCTTTCTGTACTTCTTCAATACGTTTTAGATATTCATATTTTAATTCATTAAATTGAAATCCAATGGAATGCCTGAAATCCCTATCGTCACCCATTCGCTTTATCAAAGCTGTTATAACCTTTTTATTGCCAATATCCCAGAAGCATTTTATTTCTTGCAATGTTGAGGAATGATTTTTATTCAAAATTCTTTTTTCAAAACGTTGTTCAATTCCACGAAAGCCAATGGCTAAAAGATTGCGTATCTGTTGTTCGGAGATGGTATTTGAGTTCTCTATATTCGACTGTATGTCAATCCGACATTTGCCGCATTTCATATACAACTGCTCAATTTGTTTTGAAGTCAAATTGGGATTGGTAGCAACCTTTCTTCGATCATCTTCATTATCACTATTAACCAATGACTCAATTTCTTCTTCTGACATAATTCCCTCTCCTAAAATCTACTGATATAACTTATATTTTTAATAAACTTCAGATTTTCAATATTTGCAATATTTTTTGTAATAAATGGCTTTCTAACTAATCACGAATTATGGTTTTTAGGTCGTAAAGAGTAAGATATAGGCTTGTTGATAAGATTTGCTAAAATAAATTGCATGGTCAGCAAAAAATAAGTTGGGCAAGCACACCGACCCGCGCCATTTTCCCACTGAAGTCGTGTTATAAAAACGACAAATCGACAAGCCTTGTCAGGATGGTGACAGCCAAGGCTACACGCCAATCCGCTGTAGGGTAGGGCTGTTGCCTCTGAGTTAATCTCGGCCTTTTTCCTTGGCGAAAAGCTGGCTAAAGGCATTGGGTTCGGCATTGGAGCGGTACGAGAAAGATTGCGTTTTTGCCAGACAATACACCTTATCGCGTTCTTGCAAGTTCATAAGGCTTTTAGCGTCACCCCCGCCAGCCAGACATTACCGCAGTCGATTTGCACCAGCACCCCTGTTTCGCGCGGTATTAATGCGCAAATCTCGCCATTGATTTGGTTTTGGATGGAGATGCCGTAAATATAGTTGCGTGACAAGGCGATGTCATTGGCGGGGATGCCGACCGTGACCCACGAGCCTAACGGCAAATCGCAACGCAAGGGCAACACCAGCTCAATACCGTAACTTTGCGCCAAAGTGCAGCCGTTGTCGGTGTTGTGGCTGACAATCAGGGCGGGCATCCTGTTTTCAATCTGGCTCAAGCCGATTTTTTGTATCAAGTCGGGGTCTTGCAGCAGGTCATTGATTAGGCCGATCCGGACAATCCGGCCCTCGTCAAGCACCGCCGCCTTGTCGCTGAACTCGACAATATTGCCTAGCGTGTGGCTGGCATAAAACAACGGCAAGTCCAATTCGCTTTGCACCCGTTTCAGCAACGGGGCCACTGAATGGGCAAAATGCCCCATAGTCGCCAAGGGGTCATCCAATAACAGCAACTTGGGCGATTTTAGCAACGCTTTCGCCAGCAACACCCGCTGGCGTTCGCACGTCGATAAATGCCCCATCGGCTGGGTGAGTAAGGGGCCGATGTCCAAAAATTCAATCAGCCTATCCGGCTTTAAGGTGCGCCGTTGCTTGAGTGTCCGCTCATAAGAGGCGAACAGCCCGTCTTGTACGGTTTCACCGGAGGGCAGTTGGTCGTATTGCAGCACCGAACCGATAGGCCGTTGTTCGCGCGGGACAATAATGCCCTTGCCGTTATCGAACAATATCTTACCGTCTAAGGCGATCCGCCCCGATTCGGGCATCAGCGTCCCCGCCAACAGGCCGAGGACAGTGCTTTTGCCCGCCCCAGAACGGCCTATCAGCCCCATGCTTTCGTCTTGTACCGATAAGTCGGTGGTTAACCTGAAATTGCCGCGCCGCAACGTGACATTCATTTCTAGCAACATCATAGGCTCCTTTCGCTATATTGTTTAGTATATAGCGAAAGTTAAGCATATAACGAGCCAGATACAAAGCCCTGCTAATGCCAAGCCCAGATGCACTCACCTATGTAAAATCAACTCCAACACCAACTTGCTGCCAAAATAAGCCAGCAATAACAGCACAAAGCCGCACACCGTCCACTGTATCGCGGTTTTGCCGCGCCAGCCGTAGCATTTCCGGCCTATCAGCAAACTGGAAAAAATCAGCCATGCCAGTATCGACAACACGGTTTTATGGACGAGATGTTGGGCGAACAGGTCTTCTATAAACGCAAAGCCGCTGACCAGCGAAAAAGTCAGGAAAAATACCCCGGCGGCGATCATTTGGAACAGCAGCGATTCCATCGCCTGTAGCGAGGGCAGGGATTGGATGAAGCGTTTGGGCGGGTGGCTTTTGAGTTGCTGGTCTTGGATATACAACAGCACGGCTTGTAGGGCGGCGATGTTCAATAGGCTAAAGGCGATGATGGAGCTGAGGATATGGGTGGTCATTGCCCAGTTATAGTGGGCCAGGTGCTGGGTCGGGTCGGCAAAATTAACTTCTAGCCCCAGCATGGCGGCGGCGATGGGGAACAGGACAACACCGAGCTTTTCCACGGGCTTATTCAGTGCGGCGACCAGCAGCAGTAAGGCGACGATCAGGGCGACCAAGGAGGCGGTGCTGAAAAAGCTGAAACTAAAGCTGTGGTAACGGGCAACCCCGCTGGCGATAAAGGCACTGTGTGCGCCTACCGCCGCCCATGCCAGATAAAGAGGAGTGTGCGATAGCTTATCGCGCATCTGCCGAACCATCAACAGAGTGCTTGCCAGATAAGAAAAAATTGCAAAAGTGGCGAGGGCTATGGAAATCATTGGCTTATTTTTAACGCGGCGATGACGGGATGGGGTAGGCGAGAAGGGTTTGGCAATGACGCAAAGTGCAAAGGTCTCATTGGCTATGTTAATATAACAGGTTAAATAGTCCTAGCGCATTTATGCCTATGGATAACATCTTTATCTTTAAGAATAACAACAACACGCCGATATGTTTGATACCTTAACCGACCGCTTAAGCGACACACTTAAAAAACTCAAGGGCCAGGCCCGCCTGACCGAAGACAACATCAAAGACACCTTGCGCGAAGTGCGTATGGCGTTGCTGGAGGCGGATGTCGCGCTGCCTGTTGTCACTGATTTTATCGAACAGGTCAGAACTGGCGCTTTAGGCCAAGAAGTGCAATCTAGCCTGACTCCTGGGCAATCGATGGTCAAGCTGGTGCAGGCCGAATTGATTAAGGTGATGGGGGCGGCGAATGAAGGCCTTAACCTAAAGGCCGTACCGCCTGCGGTGATTTTGTTGGCCGGTTTGCAAGGGGCGGGTAAAACCACCACGGTCGCCAAGCTGGGCCGTTGGCTGAAAGAAAACCAAAAGAAAAAAGTCGGCGTGGTCAGTGTGGACGTGTACCGTCCGGCGGCGATCAAGCAATTGGAAACTTTAGCCCATGATTTGTCATTGGACTTTTTCCCCAGCGACATTTCGCAAAATCCGGTGGACATTGCCAAAAATGCCATTGATGCCGCCAAGCGTAAATTCTTGGATGTAATTATTGTCGATACCGCAGGCCGTCTGCATGTCGATAATGAGATGATGGTCGAAATCAAGGCTCTGCACGCCGCCATTAATCCGGTGGAAACCTTGTTCGTGGTCGATAGCATGACCGGACAAGACGCGGCGATCACGGCCAAGGCGTTTAATGATGCCTTGCCGTTGACTGGGGTGATTTTGACCAAAGCGGACGGTGATGCGCGTGGCGGGGCGGCGTTGTCCATCCGCCATATTACCGGCAAGCCTATCAAGTTTATCGGTGTTGGTGAAAAAACCTCGGCGCTGGAGCCGTTTTATCCTGACCGTATCGCCTCACGTATTTTGGGCATGGGTGACATCCTTGGCCTGATTGAAGAGATTGAGAAAAAGGTCGATAAGGAAAAGGCCGAAAAGTTTGCCCGCAAAATGCAAAAGGGCAAAGGCTTTGACATGGAAGACTTGCGCGAGCAGCTTGTGCAAATGCAAAGCATGGGCGGCATTGGCTCAATGATGGAAAAAATGCCGGGCATGAACAAAGTGCCTCAAGAAGTTAAGGAGAAAATGAACGATAAAATGCTGTCACGGCAAATTGCGGTGATTAATTCCATGACCATGCAGGAACGCCGTTTCCCCGACCTGATTAAAGGCAACCGCAAAAAACGGATCGCCGCCGGTTGTGGCCAGGAATTGCAGGATGTCAACCGTATCTTAAAGCAACATCAAATGATGCAAAAAGTCATGAAGAAAATGAAAAACGGCAACATGGCGAATATGATGCGCGGCCTGAAAAGCAACGCCAAGAATCTCAGAAGATAGTGTCCAGTCGGCAAAATAGTCTGATCGGCGTGGCATGAGTGTTATTTTTCTTCACTTATCAGCAAATTCGCGTAAAATAGGCGGATTAACAATTATCAAATGTTTTTTTGAGGAAATTAAATGGTAACCATTCGTCTTTCAAGAGGTGGTGCAAAAAACCGCCCTTTTTACCACGTCGTTGTGACCGACAGCAGAAATGGCCGCGATGGCCGTTACATTGAGCGCGTTGGCTTTTTTAACCCATTGGCGCGTGGCAATGAAGAAAGATTACGTTTGGATTGTGAGAGAGTTTCTTTCTGGCAATCAAACGGTGCCCAACCTTCTGACCGCGTTGCCAGATTGATTAAAGACGCAACTAAAGCGGCTGCTTAATCCGCTTGGCAGATAAAGAGCTTATCAACGTTGGTGAGGTTTCCGGCGTTTTTGGTATCAAAGGATTGGTAAAAGTATTTTCGTTTACCGACCCGCGCGAGAATATCCTTAGCTATTCGCCTTGGCTGCTGAAAAAAGGCAATGAGGCAAAAACCGTTAAGGTTCTTGAGGGCGGCTTGCAGGGCGGGGCGGTAGTCGCCAAGTTTGCAGGCATAGACGATAGGGATCAGGCGGCCGCGTTAATGGGCTGGACGATTTTTATCACCCCTGAGCAATTGCCGAAAACGGCGGCGGATGAATATTATTGGTCAGAGCTGATCGGCTTGGATGTCCAGACCCTAGAAGGCGTTGCCCTAGACCGTGTCGAAAACCTGCTTGAAACCGGAGCTAACGATGTGGTCATTGTCAGCGGCGAGCGTCAGCGGGCCATCCCGTTTTTGCAAGGGCGCACTATCATGCGCATCGATTTGACGGCGCGGCTGATGGTAGTGGACTGGGATCCTGATTTTTAATGGCTTTAACACGCTTTGATGTCGTCACCTTGTTTCCTGACATGGTCACGGCGGCGGCAAGTTATGGGGTTACAGGTCGGGCTATCGAACGTGACATTGTCAGTTTGTCAGTCTGGAACCCTAGGGATTACACTCATGACCGGCACAAATCCGTCGATGACCGTCCTTATGGCGGCGGCCCCGGGATGGTGATGAAGTTCCAACCCTTGCATGAGGCCGTGCAAAATGCCAAACACGCCCATAGTGGCGCTATTGGCCCTGTTAAGGTGGTGTGTTTAAGCCCGCAAGGAAAGCCCATTACGCAAGCTTTGCTTAAAAGTGCCAGCCAGCTTTCGCAATTGGTTTTGGTGGCGGGCCGTTATGAAGGCATAGACGAACGTTTTGTTGATCTGGATTGTGACGAAGAATGGTCGATAGGCGATTATGTCATCAGCGGCGGCGAACTGGCCGCGTTGATCGTGATTGATGCCATCACCCGTTTGTTGCCCGGTGTGCTCGGTGATGCCGATTCGGCGGTGCAAGACTCCCATGCCGATGGTCTGTTGGATTGCCCCCATTATACGCGGCCTGAACAGATTGATGGTTGTGCAGTACCCGAAGTGTTAATGGGCGGAAACCATGCGGACATAGCGCGTTGGCGGATGAAGCAAGCACTGGGGAGAACCTGGCAAAGACGGCCAGATTTATTAAAAAACAAGAATTTAGACGCAGAACAGGACAAGCTGCTAAAAGAATTTATCGTAGAATTGAATTAAAAGGTGTAGTGATGAGCAAGATTATTGATGAATTGGAAGCGCAACAGTTAAAACAAATCCCTGACTTTAACTCAGGCGATACAGTGGTTGTGCAAGTAAAGGTAAAAGAAGGCGAGCGTGAAAGAATCCAAGCGTTTGAAGGCATCGTGATTGCAAAACGCAACCGTGGCCTGAACTCTGCGTTCACCGTCAGAAAAATTTCCCACGGCACCGGTGTCGAGCGTGTGTTCCAAACTCACAGCCCGATGATCAGCGAAATTATCGTCAAACGCCGTGGCGATGTCCGCCGCGCCAAACTGTATTATCTGCGTGATTTGACTGGTAAGGCAGCGCGTATTAAAGAAAAATTGTAAACGGCCATTATCAGCCGCTTACCAAAAAAGGCAGCTTTTTAGCTGCCTTTTTTTGTGCCTGTGGGTTTTTGCAGGGTGCTAATGGGGGCGACATTATTTTCGCTGACAAGCCATTGCCCCACAGAGTGGGGCAATATCAATAAGGTGAATACCGTGCAGATGGCCATAGCATCGGAGGGTGAATGGAAATCTAGTTTAACTCCCGCGTTTCCCCAAATCATCAAGATTGGCCGCCCAAACACTGTCCACCACACACAAGGCCGTCATATTGACAATGCGCCGGACGGTGGCGGAGCCGGTTAGGATGTGGGCGGGTTTGGCGCAGCCTAACAGTACGGGGCCTATGGCGATGCCGTTGCCGGCGGTGGCTTTCAGCAAGTTGTAAGAGATGTTGGCGGCATCGATATTGGGCAGCACCAGCAAGTTGGCGCTACCCTTTAAGGTGGTGCTGGGCATGATGCGCTTGAGCATGTCAAAATCAATGGCTTTGTCGCCGTGCATTTCTCCGTCCACTTCCAGATCGGGCGACTGTTCGCGGATGATGGCCAACGCATTGCGCATTTTTTGCGCGGAAAGGCTGTTGCTGGTACCAAAATTGGAATGCGATAAGAGGGCGACCCTAGGGATCAGGCCAAAATGGCGCATTTGGTCAGCCGCCAGCAAGGTGATTTCCGCCAACTGTTCGGCGGTGGGGTTTTCGTTGATGTGGGTGTCAACCAAAACAATTTGCCTATCGGCCAACACCAAGTAGTTCATTGCCGCATAAACGCTGCATTCAGGGCGTTTGCCCAGCACTTGGTCGATGTAATGCAGGTGTAGCCTAGGGGTACCAAAGGTGCCGCAGATCAGGCCGTCAGCATCACCTTTATGGACGAGCATCGCACCTATCAGGGTATGGCGGCGGCGCATTTCCAACTTGGCGTATTGTTCGGTGACACCTTTGCGTAGGGTCATGTTCAGGTAGGTTTGCCAGTAATCGTGGTAGCGCTCATCCTGTTCGGGGTTGACGATGGAAAAATCGCCACCCTGCTTCATGCGTAGACCCAATTTCTCGATGTGTTGCTGGATAATGGCGGGGCGGCCTATCAGGATCGGCACGGCAAGCTGTTCATCCAACACGATTTGCACGGCGCGTAATACCCGCTCGTCCTCACCTTCGGCAAATACGATGCGTTTAAGCGTGGCATCGGCTTTTTTGGCCTTATGGAACACCGGCTGCATAAACGAGCCGCTATGATAGGCAAATTGCCGTAGATGTTCGGTGTAACCTTCTATATCGGCTATCGGCAGGCTGGCGACACCGGATTCGGCGGCGGCTTTGGCAACCGCCGGAGCGATTTGGCTCATTAGGCGCGGGTCGAAGGGCAGGGGGATCAGGTAATTGGGGCCGAACGATAGGTCTTGGATGCCGTAGGCACTGGCGACCACATCCGAGGGTTCCGCTTGCGCCAATTGGGCGAGGGCATGGACTGTGGCGATTTCCATCTCACGGGTGATGGTGGTCGCCCCGCAATCTAAAGCCCCGCGAAAGATATAAGGGAAACACAAGACGTTGTTGACTTGGTTGGGATAATCGGAGCGGCCTGTG
>JACXTQ010000280.1 GCA_016919605.1 Methylovulum sp. | reverse complement strand
CCGATGCGGCGGTGGTGTTGCGTGCCAGTGACGAGATTGAATGGGCCAACAAGGCGGCACGGCAGGTGTTAGGGCTACAACAATCCGACAAAGGCCAGCGCATTGCTAACCTGATACGCTTCCCGGATTTTATCCGTTACTTAAAATCAGGCAATTATAGCGAGCCGGTCATTTTACCATCGCCGGTCAATAACCGCGTCACTCTGGAAGTGCGGGTCATTTGCTATGGATCAGGATTGCGCCTGTTGTTGGCGCAAGACGTGACGCAACTAAAAAAAATGCAGACTATGCGCAAAGATTTTGTCGCCAATGTCTCGCATGAATTGCGCACGCCCTTGACGGTGCTTAAAGGTTATCTGGAAACGTTGCAGGACATGGATGACGACACTTCGCCGCTGCTGACCAATTCCTTTAAGGAAATGCGCGGACAAACCGAGCGGATGCAACATCTGGTTGATGACTTGTTGCTGTTAACGCGTCTGGAAACCCAACAGAAAAAAACCCAATGTATCGATGTGCCAGCCTTATTAAGCCAAATTTGCAAGGAAGGCGACACGATGGAAAATGCATCCAGGCGCATCGAACTGACCTTGGCAACGGCGGCGCATTTGTATGGTGAAGAGCAAGATTTGCGCAGTGCCTTCACCAACTTACTAGGCAATGCGCTGAAATATTCGCCTGACGATTCGGTGGTGAGGGTGCGCTGGCATCAGGGCAAAGATGAAGTTGTGCTGGATGTCGAGGATTTTGGCGAGGGCATTGCCGCTTCCGATATTCCCCGTGTCACCGAACGGTTTTATCGGGTTGAGAATAAACGCCGCAGCAAAGTGCCGGGAACGGGTCTAGGGCTGGCGATTGTCAAGCATGTGCTGATGCGCCACGAAGCGACCTTGGAAATCAACAGCGAATTGGGCAAAGGCAGTTGCTTTAGCTGCCATTTTCCGCTCAAAAGGGTATGTTGCAGTTAGCGGCTCAGACAGCCAGCGCATCCATTAAGTCGATCATGAATTCCATGTCTTCATGATCGACTGTAGCCCAAGCCTGAAAGCCCAGATTTTTTAACACATCCCTGCCCTTATCATCCGCCGCCATCGCCACCAGCAATGCCTGTAGCTCCTCCTTACGGTGCGCCAACTTAGGGCCTACCATCAAAGCATGATGGATAACACTAATTTCGCTTCTGACCAAAACCCTTAATTTACTTTTAATCATCCCGGACAAGTCATCGTAAGCCTCGGCAAGAAACACCCCGACATCGGCATGACCTTGCAGCAACTGTTTGGCGACCAGGATGTAAGCATTACAGTGGACGATCTGGGTGTTGTTTGCGGACAAATCTCCAGGTTCCAGCAACATCATGCCCATCATACGCACATCAGGGTCATCGGTCATGGCGATTTTTGTCCCTAATGACAAATCGGCGACATCATAAATGGCACTGTCGGCACTGACCGCGATCAAAGCTTCATCAGCAACACCTACGGGCTTGGTCAATGGGCAAAAACCTTTGTCACGCACCAGCATGGCGGCATCGAACGGGTTGGCATAGATCAAATCCACGCCGTCATTTTGAATCGCCGCCCCTTGGTCTTGAAAGCTATTATACATTTCCAGATGAATCCCTTCCCCGGTCTGTTTTTGTAGCCATGTGTTGAAGATGTACCAACCCGACAAATGGTCGGGCGAGAAGTCCGGGCTGACTGTAAATTGGTAAGTCATAGCATTTTGCCGTTATTTTAATGACGCATAGAGTGCCGTGCACTCTTCCACCTTCGTATGGGATGGCTTGCGCCGCACCGAAGTGTAGCTAACCACCTTACCCTGGCGGATATTAGGGATAACAGTGGCTTTGACCCAATAATAGCCACCGTCTTTGCGTAAATTTTTGACAATGCCTTGCCAGTGCAGGCCTTTGTTGACGGTATCCCATAAGTCCTTAAAGGCGACCGCAGGCATATCAGGATGCCTTAAAATCGAATGCGGTGAACCTATCAATTCATCCAAGGTATAGCCGGACATTTCTACAAAAGCTTTGTTGCCATGAGTGATAATGCCGTTTGTGTCCGTGGTCGAGACGATGAGCTTGCCGTCAGGATAAGGCGTTTCTAGGTCGGTGTAAAAAACCACCCTGCGCAAGCCGCCATACAAATCCAGCACCGCTTCTTTGTAGTCACCCACAACATCTTCCGGTTTAAAATCACGCATTGGTCAAGGTCTTACAGGAAATCGGCGATGCTGGCGGCAGCACGCTTGACATCAAGAAAAATCAAACCCAATTTGGCATTAGGCTTTGCCAAGACGGTCAGCACCGATTCGGAACCGGCATAGGTCATTAACACATAACCGTTGGCACCTTTAATCAATACTTGCTCCAAGGTTCCTCTTGCCAATTCCTGCGCCGTCCTATCACCTAACGATAACATCGCTGCACTCATCGCACCTACCCTGTCTTCATCCATAGATGCTGGTAAGACTGATGCTATCATCAAACCATCAGTCGATATAATTCCCGATGCTTCAATATCAGCCGAAGTACCGTTAAGCTCTGTTAATACAGAAGTCAACATGTTTGCACGCATAATTTAATTTCCTCTTCTTTTTAAAAATGTAATGTTAACGTTCAAATTAACTCTCCTTTGTCGCATAACGTATGCTTAATGCCCAAACCAGAGACACAAACTCAGGTTGGTTAAAATGGGGTATGCCATAAACGGCCACAACGAACCGATTATTGGAGATGAACAATGGCCAAAATCCCACTTCACTGTTACCAAAAACGTCAACAATAGACCAAGCATGGCTCATAATCCCCATGTTATTGATCAACAAACCCGCTCGCCTGTCATGGACGGTGGCGATTTCCGCACTTAAGGCCGATAACTCTTCGGCGACTTCGTGGGGGAAGCCGTGGGTTGCCAAGTAAAAACCTTGTTTTTCCGCCAGCAGTACCTTG
This sequence comes from Methylovulum sp., assembly GCA_016919605.1. GTDB lineage: Bacteria > Pseudomonadota > Gammaproteobacteria > Methylococcales > Methylomonadaceae > Methylovulum. The sequence continues at coordinate 307 of JACXTQ010000280.1, read as the reverse complement.
CCGTTTTCAGACAGTTTGCTTAATAAGCCGGATAAAATATTTTCCAATGCACCGGCCGGATATTCCAACGGTTCTTCCAAGCCCTGCACCCAGCGCAGTTTTTGGCAATGGTGCAACAATGCCAAGCATTTTTCGCTGTCGTCATGGTTCATCAAACGCTGTAAATTTTCAAGAGTGAGGGTGGGCGTTTGTGGTTGCTGCAATAATTTCCTTAAAAATTGCCGGGGCTTATCGGTTTCCATAGACGCGACGGCATAATACGCCCCCGCCGGAGTGGGATATAAATAGAGGCCTTCTGTTAAAGAAT
>JACXTQ010000279.1 GCA_016919605.1 Methylovulum sp. | reverse complement strand
TCGGCAAATTTTTAGGCTGTTTTGGTCTTTTGGCGATCGTAGTTTTGCTCGTCACCTTGATGCCATTGTCGTTATTGATAGGCGGGGAGTTGGATATTGGCAAGTTGTCCGCCAATGTGCTGGCGTTACTGTTGCTGGTCGCCGCCCTAACCGCCGCCGGACTGTATTTATCTTGCCTCACCGCGCACCCGATTGTCGCCGGTATCGGCAGCTTCGGCCTGTTATTGTTGTTATGGTTGCTGGACAGCGGCATCCAACTGCGTGACGAGCGCAGTCCATGGCTGGAGTATTTATCCCTGTTACGGCATTTCCAAAACCTGCAAACGGGCTTGCTCAATTCCGTTGATGCAGGGTATTTCCTGCTGTTTATCAGCGGCTTTATTTTGCTCAGTATCCGTAGCCTGAATAACCTTCGCTTCCAAAAATGAACAACAACCCCCAACTGAAAAAGCGGGTGCTGACCGTGGCGATAGCGACTCTATTTGTCGCTACGGCGTGGTTAAGCATCCGCTATCCATTTAATCTGGACATAACCGCCAGCACCACCAACACCTTATCGGCAACCTCGCAAAAACTGCTGGCCGCTATGCCCGATAGTGTCAAGGTCACAGCTTATATTAAAAAAGGCTTACCGCTGCGCTTGCAGATAGCGCAATTGCTGGAGCGTTACCAACGTCAGAAAAAAGATCTGTCATTCAGTTTTATCGACCCCGATAGCCAACCGGAAAAAACCCGTGAACTGGCTATTGGTCCGGAAGGCATGGTGCTGGTCGAATATCGCGGCCATAGCGAAAAACTGACCTTTGTTGACGAATCGACTTTAACTAATGCCTTGCTGCAACTGACCCACGCCCAACGGCGTTGGGTGAGCTTTTTGACCGGACACGGCGAACGCGCACCGGACGGTGCCGCCAATTTCGCTTGGGGACAATTCGGCAAGGAGTTGGCGCTCCGCAACATTACCGCCATGCCCCTGAATCTGGCAACCGTCGCCACTATCCCCGACAACTCAGGCGTGCTAGTGATCGCCGCCCCCAGCGTGCCACTCTTAGTGGGTGAAATCGAGACAATTAAGCGCTATATCAAAAATGGCGGCAACCTGTTGTTGCTGGATGAGCCGGATGACCAGCACTTGGCGGTATTGCAGCAGCAACTGGGCATACAACAACAGCCCGGTACAATCATTGACAACAGCACCCGCCTTTATGGCATCAATGATCCGGGCTTCGTTATCGCCAGCAGTTACCCGTCACACCCGATCACGCGCGGTTTGCAATTGATTAGCCTCTACCCGTTGGCGGCGGCGTTAACGGCTATCCCCAATAGCCTTTTTCAAGCGCATCCCTTATTAGAAAGTGCCGGACAAGCATCGGCCACGGGCATAAACAATAGCCAAGTGTTTGCCTACGCCATCACCCGCAATATCGGTGACAAACAGCAACGGGCGGTGGTTATCGGTGACAGTGATTTTCTGTCCAACACCTATCTGGGCAATGTAGGTAATTTGGACGTGGGGATACGCATCATCAATTGGTTATTGCAAAACGATGAATTTATCGATATTCCGGCGAACACGGCAACCGACAAACAATTAAACCTACCCTATCTGGCGGTGGCTGTCATCGGTTTTGGTTTTTTACTGGGGCTGCCGTTAATGTTGGCGGTCACGGGCTTTATCATTTGGCGCAAACGCAAACGTAGTTGACACCACCGTGGCGGCACCACTAATCGATCTTGCGGCTAACCCTCTCTAGTGCTCGCTTAAATATATCTAGCCACATAAAAGCGAACGCTTCTTTTTTTAGATCTAAGTGCTCACAATCAACCCGATAGCTGTCCACTTCATCAAAAACATTAACCCAATCGGCATGGCCATCCCTTTTTGCCCCGTCCTTTGCACCGACCAGCACTATTTTGCCAATATCCCCGACAATCCGCCTAGGTTTGTAAATAAGCATAGCTTTCAAATAAGTAGGCTCGATAGACTGCCAAAAAAACTGTGCAGGAACTGGCTTTTTTCTATAAAAATAAGTGCTTACGATAAAACCCATTTTGAGTTTGACCAGCAGCCTTCTGATATAAACGACATACCCCAAATAGCTTAAGTTATCGCATTCCCGCCGCCAAAGCAGCGTGTATAGGGGATGGTGTTTGGTGTTGGATTGATGATATATCGGTGGCGGGTCGAGCATAAACAGCAACGCCACCTTTTTCCCTTGCGCACATAATTGGCGGGCGACTTCATACATAATCATGCCACCGACAGAATAGCCGCCCAAATAATAGGGCCCTACAGGGTCAATTTGCAAAATGCCCTGTATATAATAGGCTGCCATCTCTGGAATAGTCCGATGTTTGGCCTTATGCCCCTCCGTGGATTGATGTTTTAACAAATAAAGTGGCTGGTCAACATCTATCTGTTCCAAAAGCATGGCAAAAATTTTGCCATCCAAGCCCCAAAAAAAAGGTGGCCGGCTACCTTCAGCCTGAAAAGCCGTAAGGATTGGGCTAGGACTTTTATCGGCAAGGATGCCACCTTCCGCCAGAGCCTTAGCAAGCTGGCTGACCGTAGGACATTGGAAAAGCAATTCCAAAGGTACGGGCATGCCTATTTTGGCCTCTATTTTTGTGCAAAGCACTAAGGCCAATAAAGAATGTCCGCCTAAGTCAAAAAAATTGTCATGGATGTCAAGCTGGGCAATCCCTAACACCTCCAGCCAAATCGCCGCCAGCGCCTCTTCGGCAGGCGATTTTGGCGGAGTGTATGAATGCGCTTCTGGGGGGATATGACCCGGCGCAGGCAAGGCGTTACGGTCAAGCTTACCGTTGGCAGTCAAGGGTAGGCTAGCCAAAAAAACAAAAGCCGAAGGTATCATGTAATCGGGCAATTTTGCTTTTATATACCCGCGTAAGGCCTTGATGTCCGGTTGCCCTTGTGGTGGGTGGGTCAGATAGGCCACCAAGCGTTTGTCGCCCGGTACGTCCTCACGGACGATCACCGCCACGTCATTAATGGCGGGATACTGCCCTAGCACCGCTTCTATCTCCCCCAATTCAATACGAAAACCGCGTAACTTAACTTGGTGGTCAACGCGCCCCAAAAAGTCAATGGCACCATCGGGTAGATAACGCCCCAGATCGCCGGTTTTGTACAAACGGGCCGTAGGGTCGGCACTGAGAGGATGGGCAATAAATTTTTCGGCGGTCAATTCCGGCTGGTTGAGATAACCCCGTGCCAAGCCATCGCCGCCGATATGAATTTCGCCAACCACACCGATAGGGACAGGTTGCAGATGCTTGTCCAGAATATAGGCTTGAGTGTTGGCAATCGGCCAGCCAATCGGGATGGCATTAGCTAGCCGGGTTGTTTTCGGGATGGGGTAACAACAGGCAAAGGTGGTGCTTTCGGTAGGCCCATAACCATTGATGAGCTGGCTGTCCGGCAAGTGCTGAAGGGCGTGTTGGATATGGCTAGGCGAGAGGGCTTCCCCACCCACCAAAATTTGCGCGACCGTGCGGAGAATGAGAGGCTTTTCGTCAATAATGGCGTTAAATAACGCCGCCGTTAACCACAGCGTAGTGATTTTCTGCCGCACAATAATGGTTTCAAGAACGTCCAGCATCAAAGTGCGTTGCGGATAAATGACGCAACAACC
>JACXTQ010000278.1 GCA_016919605.1 Methylovulum sp. | reverse complement strand
CGACCATATTGACCTGTTGCGCGATTCGGTGCGCCGCGTGAAACGTTTATATCCCTTCCATATTGATGCTTGGGTGGTATTGCCGGACCACATGCATTCGACTGCATGGATACAGGAGGTAGGGCAACGCAGGAGCGGTTGCCGAGTGTATGGACTCTTCCGCCCGACACTGACGATTTTCCGCTGCGCTGGCGGTTAATCAAGCTGCTGTTTTCAAAAGACTTACCCCGTACCGAACGTCTGTCGGCGACGCGGCGCAAACGTGCCGAGCGTGGCGTATGGCAGCGGCGTTATTGGGAACACACGATCACTACGGAATTGGATTATGCTAGCCATATCGACTATATCCATGTAAATCCTTTAAAACACGGCTTCGTCAGCCGAGTACGGGATTGGCCTTATTCTTCCTTCCATCGCTATGTCCATGATGGCATTCTGACGCAGGATTGGTGTGGTGATGTGGGTGATTTGCCGACAGTTTCAGATTAGAGCAAGTCGGGGTTTACAACTACGAGCTAAAACATTTCAAACCTCAGCAACGATTACAATACATGTAGGAACAATATCCGTCCAGCCATTTGGTTTCTTAGCACTAGTGTGTTTTGCCATCCCTGCATCGTAGATTGGGTTGCATGCTTTTCGCAACCTAACATCAATGGCGCTGATGTGTTGGGTTAACGATGAAGCTGTTAACCCAATCTACACCTACTGCCTTTTTGCAGCCTACCCGTAAGATACTCTATTCAATTTCAAGTTAAATTTTGCTAATTTTTACGGTCCGGTGTAATCCGGAATAGCATAAATACGGGTTCTGTCGAAAGGCTCGCTGTGCTTCAATATCCATTGGATGGCATGGCGCTCTGAACGAGCCGGGGGTTACAACCCAGACCTAAACCTTTTAAGCCAATCAAACATCTCAAAACATTACAGCCGGTCGGGGCATTGGGTATTCCGTGATGTCCAAGTTAGTTTGGAATATCTTGCACTGAGTGTGCTAGTTGATAAGCGTGTGCAATGGTTTTGGATTGGCATCCGAGTTATTGTTACGCCGAAAAAAAATCGGGGATATGCCCCAACCAATATGGCAAAAGCCACACTTTTCGAACAGGGCTTCCGAGTCGACTACACCTATCACATTGATATTATAATAAAATAAAATTATTGCACGGAAATTGCATAAGACAATGGACATGATAACGCTTTTGCCGTCATGATTGAATTTACCACCACCAACACCCTGATATTGCCGACGAACTGGAGATTTCGGTTAGTTGGGTGGAAAAAACATCATCAAGCTTAGCCTTATGACTGTGTTGGTGTTGGCCTAGCACTATCGGCTCAAACCAAACAGCAAATCTTTACAAAAACGAATACTTGAAATGGGCTTTGGAAACTGCTTGCATGTCGATTAACCAATTATTGGACGCTTTATTCCGTCAACATAACCAAGAGTTGCTCTACTATGCCGAACAACGGGCGGGTCATGTCGCTGATGATGTCGTTCAAGAATCGTTTTTGGCGTTAATGGGCCACCCCGAACCGGAAAGCATCACCAATCACCGCGCCTATCTGTATAAACTCACCAATAACCTGCTCAACGCGCATTACCGTAAACTGGCAATCATTGAAAAATATCATCAGGATTGCGAAGAACTGGACAGCTTGCCGTCTCGAATTCCTGGCCTGGACATGGCGCTGCATCATGAACAACTGTTGCGGCGCTGCCTGCAAGCCTTGAAAGAATTGCCCGCTATGCAGCGGAATGTGTTTTTTCTGCACCGGATTGATGGGCTGAGCTACCCGCAAATTGCCAAAATGCTTGGCATTTCAAGGTCTACGGTGGAACGCCACTTTATCGCCGCGATGGAAAGCTGTGTGGCCGCATCTTTGCAAAACCTTAACAACAAATCCCGTTGATAGCCGCAGCCCGCCATGTCTAAAGCAGTCCCGTTATCCGATGCGCAAAAACAGGCCATCCGCTGGCAATCGCGCTTGAGCGCGAAAAAATGCCCGGAAAAAACCCAGCAAGCCTTTGACGATTGGTTAAACTCCGCACCCGAAAATGCCGAGGCTTTCCAGATCATCCAGTATTTTTGGGAGCAATGGGGTGATTTGCCGAGTATGGCGGGGACTGAATTGGATGAAGCGCGGCATTTTGCCAAACAATCCCAAACTAACCGCCGCCGTGGCAATGCGGCGCTGGTGTTTTTTGCCGTTGCTGTCGGTTTAGCGACAGCGAGGCCGGATTTGGCACTCAAACTGACCGCACGGCATTATCAAACGGCTAAGGGCGACACCATCAACATCCCGTTAAGTGACGGCAGCCGCATTCACCTAAACACCGATAGCGACATCCAAGTCGCCGATCTGTTCGGTTGGCGCAAAGCTTGGCTGGCAAAAGGCGAAGCGTGGTTTACGATCCAGCATAACCCGGAACACCCCTTCGAAGTGTTTGCAGGCAAAGGGCGGATCTGGGACATCGGCACGCAATTCAACGTGTTGACCGAAGCCAACAAAACCACGGTGACGGTACAAGAAGGCGAAGTGGGTGTTGCCACCGATAATACCCAGCCGCTTATCTTAACCGCCCATCAACAAAGCAGCTTTGACGGGTTAGGCCAACTTTCCGGGAAGGCAGACATCAAATCCGAAACCATTGGCTCCTGGCGTTCAGGCGTTTTGATTTTCCAAAACCAACGCTTGGCCGATGTCTTGGAACAACTGACCCGCTACCATCCGGTAAGATTTACGGTGCAAGACCCCACCATAAAAAACCTGCTCATCAGTGGCAGATTCTCAACCACCGACCTGAATGAAACGCTGAATACCTTATCTTTAGGGACGAACCTCAGTATCAAACAAACTCAGCTAGGGAAGTTTTTCATCAAAAAATCAGCGAAACACTAAATTTTCTTTTTTTGGGTAGGGTACGCTGTGCGTACCTTTTACATTGATTTTAGGATAATTGATTAAAGGTACGCACAGCGTACGAGACTGTGAAAGTATTCTAAATTTTTGATTTTTATTACCATATGTTGTGTTTAATAGTAATTAAAAATACAGCATATTGTGTTTTTAATTTCAAAAACTTAATACTTTCACAGTCTCGTACCCTATAGCTAAACAGAAGCAGCCAAATGTCGCTGGATAAGATATCCTTAACGGCAACTACCAACCTAAGCTGAGGAAACTATTCATGAACCTAGCCGAAACCATTTACAGGCATAGTTTAAATCTATCGGAAACCGCCGCCCGTGAAGCCTTGGATTTTATTGAATTTCTGGAACACCGATATTCGGCAACACAGTCGACAATACCGCAAAAAAACAATACCGAAGCCTTTCTGGCGGCATTGGCAGGTGGCTTAAGTGAAGATTTTCCTGATGATATTGGTGATACCGATTTAGGCGCTGACATCCCACGGGAGACTTTAGACTGATGGCTTACTTACTGGATACCAATGCCGCCATAGCCTTATTAAAGGAAAATCCTCGGCTGATTCATCATGTGCACCGTGTAGGTTCAGCTTCATTGAAACTTTGTGTACCTGTCGAGGCTGAATTGTGGTACGGCGTGGCAAAAAGTGCCCGACAACAACAAAATCGCGACCGCCTGCTAACCTTATTGGAGTGGCTACCAAGCTTACCGTTTGCAGGTTACGTTACGCCACACAACGCTTTGGCGAGATTAGGGCATTTTTGGCTAGCCAAGGGACGCCCATAGGCCCGTATGACTTGCAGATTGCCGCTATCGCGGTTGCCAATGACTTAACCGTTGTGACAAATAACACCCGTGAATTTGAACGGGTACCTGGAATTAAATTAGAAGATTGGCAATCCTGACCTTACTTGTCAATCAATGCTTAAGCCCGACCCACGTTTAAATTCGGTTATTTCCTCAACACCAACCACTTGGGCTTAAACGCCGCAATCACTAGCCAGCATCCGGCAACATAAACCGCCCACCAATAATTTTTAATTATATATTATTCAATAGCTTATAAAAGTTTCACAAAATTCAAGCAGCACAACGCAAAAAAATTAAAAATTTTTGAGGTGGTTACAGGGGGCAAATCAATCATATCTGGGCAACCATTAATTTTAAGGAGAAATGATGTCCACCTTACGCCCTATAATGTTAAGCGCACCGCTGATGCTATGTGCAAGTGCCGTTATCGCCAAAGACAACCAATTTACCATCAACATACCCGTCCAGCCGCTCCCAGCGGCACTGGAACGCCTTGCCCAGCAAACCGGTATAAAACCTTTTTTGGTCAATGATGTAGCGAAAGGAAAAAGCAGCCATGCGGTGAATGGGCAATACAGCGCCCAGGAAGCTTTGACGAAATTACTGGAAGGGACGGGATTGGCTTATTCCTTTACTTCCACTGATTCAGTGGTCATCAAAGCTGCTGATAATGAAAGCAAGGCATCGACGTTGCCGACAGTGAAGGTGGTGGGGATGGCTGAGGTATCTGATACAAATGATCCTTACAACATGGATTATGCGATGCCAAATGCCAGTAGTGCAAACAGAACCGACACGCCTATTATGGAAACGCCGCTTTCCATCCAAGTCGTACCGAAAGCGGTGATTAAAGACCAGCAAGCCATTCAAGTCGGCGATGCAATCAAGAATGTCAGCGGCGTGTTCCAAGGCTTCACGTTTGGCGGTTTTGCCGAGGAATTTATGATTCGGGGTTTCAATACATCCTACAACAATTTCCTGGACGGGTTTCGCTGGCCTGCCAGCCGCTTGACCCTTGCCAATGCAGAACGGGTTGAAGTCGTCAAAGGCGCAGCCGCCAATTTATACGGGCGCATTCAACCGGGCGGGATGATTAATATAGTCACCAAACGACCACAAGCAACGCCTTATTACGCCTTGGAACAGCAATTTGGCTCTTATGACCTTTACCGCACGACCTTGGATGCCACTGGTTCAGTCAATTCCGACGACAGCTTGATGTACCGCTTTAACCTGGAATATCTGGATAAACAATCGTTCCGAGATTTTGCTTTTACCGACCGGATATTTCTGGCTCCATCCCTGACCTGGAAAATCAGCGACCGCACTCAAATCGACCTGGATTTCATTTATTCCAACGAAGACACGCTAGAAGATTACGGCGTGGTGGCTCTAGGTAATCGTCCGGCCAATATTCCGATAAACCGCTATTTGCACGAACCTTCCACCGACATATCGAATTCCACGCTCTATAATACCGCACTAACGCTAACCCATGCGTTTGACGAAGACTGGAAAGTAAAAGCCAGATTCAACCATTTCCGTCGT
>JACXTQ010000277.1 GCA_016919605.1 Methylovulum sp. | reverse complement strand
TATGCCTGCATCGCGTTGTTCGGCAATCGCCAGCAAACGTTCTGCGGTTGCCAGGCGTTGCCCTGCCAATACCCAATCCCAGTAGCGGTGCGTGGCAATGCGGCGCACTTCCAACAAAGCTTGGTCATAATCATGACCGGCAAGCAATTGCCCTAAATCGGCCTGTTGCAAACTGGCTCGACGGCGATCAATATCGCGGTTTCGCCACAGTGGGATATTGACCCAGACCCGGACTTCGCCGCTATCGGCGGTCAAACTTTTGCCTTCGTATATTGGATAATCACCCACCCCGCGCCGCCAACCACCAAAAAACGTCGTGCCGCCCAAGGTGGTTGGCTGTTCAAAGCTGACATCGTTGTTTTGGTTTTCGTACAAACCGGCAACAGAAAAGTTGTTCCTCACTTTAAATTGCGTATCAAAACCACCCTCTGCCGTTTGGTATTCGCCCTCAGCAACAGCCTTGCGCTGTTCCGTGGCGAGCAAACTGGGGAACGATTGCAACGCGGATTTGACCACGTCATTCACGGTCAGTGCTGATTCGGCCTGTGCTGTAGGCAGAAAAACCAAAGCGATGATGAATAAGGTGATTTTGTTCATTGTTGTATTGTCAATTGGTTGATCACATCATCATGAAAGGGGTAGTAAAGGATTGGCGCTATCACACGCTGTAGCTGGAATGGGTTTGTAACCGATTCCAGGAATATTCTTAACGCTTACAGGTTTTTTTAAACTACCGTTAAGTTAATATTTAAATGATAAAAATCATATTGTTAAATTATTTTGTTGAGTTACGCTATCGCTAACCCAACCTATATTTTTTTATCGTCTTTACTCCCACTATCCAGGCTTTTGCCTTCTTTACCCTGCTGCATTAATTCGGGTTCAGGCAATACCAAAGGTGGGAAACCGTTAAATATCCGCCACAATTCGTAGCCCAAGGTAACTTGTCCCAGCAATACCCAACCATTCGCCCTGACACCTTGGCGTAAAAAGCGTTTGTCAGGCCAAGCAATATGGTCTGCACCATCGGGTGTGACTAAAATCCGAAAATGGCCTTTGCCGTCGTCAGTCGCATCAATCAAGCTCACTTGCCCACCGAATGATCCCGCCGAAAACTCCGGCCAACCACCAAACTGGATGGCGGGATAGCCTTCAAATTGCAAACGCACATGGGTATTGGTGACAATCAAGGGTAGATCATTACCATCCACCCACAACTCCACCGCGCGTTCGGCGGTGTCCGGCACTAAAATCGCCAATGGCTGGCCTGGTTTGACCATTTCTGCGCCAGGATTGGCTAGTAAGCGGAACACAGTTGCATCTCGCGGGGCGACAACTGTCTGGGTTTGTTGACGCGCCAAACGGGTTTGCAGTTTCAATACTTCACCGCGTACCGTATTTTGGTCTTCAATGGCCTTGTTCAATTCCGCACGAGCTTTTTCTATGGAGGCCAGTGTATCGGCAGCTAATTTCTGCCGATCTGCGTTAATCGCCTCGACTTCACTGCTTGCCGCCGCCAAACTCGCTTGGGCGCGTTCCACTTCGGTCCTGCGCTGCGCCATTTCCAATTGCGACAATTCCAAGGTCCGTCTGGAAGCCAAGCCTTTGCCTTGTAATTGCTGTTGTCTGGACAAATTCAAATCCGCCGTTTGCCGTGCCGCTTTTGCTGCCGTGACTGTTTGTTCGGCCGCGTTACGGCGTTGTTTTGCCATATTGATGCGCGATTCAGCAGCGGATAAAGCTTGTGGTCTGGCCTGCTCCGCCATTCGCAACTGCTCACGGAAGGTTTCGACGCGGTTATCGGTCGCGGCTTGTTTGGCCTGATAGCTTTGTAATTCGCCCTTGATCCGTTCCATAAACAACGGGTCGTTATCGACGATTTCCGCCAATATTTCACCCTGTCTAACCCGCGAGCCTTCCCGAACCTGCCATTTTGCAATCCGGCCTTCGACTTGCGCACTGATGATTTGCTGGCGTTCGGCTGGCGCGTAGGCAACCACACGCCCGTAACCACGTACGTTTTGTTGCCAAGGCGTGAACGCCAAAAACACCAACAACAAAATAAACACTAATATTAATGAACGGGCGAGCTTATGCGCCAAAGGGGCGGTCGACGCTTTGTCCATAGCTTTGAGCACATGTTCTGTATCTGTGTGACTCATCACTCTTTACCTGTTTGTCCTGAAAGCATTTCGACCAAAATACCGTGTTCAATACGCGCATGGCGCGGACTACGCGCTATCACTTGCGGATCATGGCTGGTGATAAGCAGCGTCCAAGACGCCACTTCGGCAAATAACGCTGTCATCACTAAAGGCAGGAAGCGTTTATCCATTTTATCCAACACACTATCTAACAGTAATAAACGGGGATTAGCCACTAACGCCCTTGCCAAAGTCAAGCGCAAGCATTGTTCTGGTGTTAAGGGCAAACCATTACACGCCAATTCGCTATGCAAACCCTCAGGCAAGGACAACACCGTTTCCAATAACCCGACTTGCGCCAGACCTTGGTGTAAATCGGTCAATGGCAAATCACGTCCCAAACACAAATTATCCAACACCGATGCTTCGATAATTTCAGCATCACGCACCAAGGCGACATTGTCACGCAATAAACCTAAATGAAAATCGCGTAAATCCTGTTGGTTAAGACAAACATAACCGCTACTAGGCGAACGCAATCCATACAAAACATCCAACAAGCTACCCCGCTCCGCCCCTTCACTAATCACCAGACTTTCCCCTGGGTAAAGATGCAAATCAATGCGCCGCAGTACGTCGCTATATTGGCTTTCCGGTAAGGCCACGCCGTACAAATCGACCTTATAAGCTTGGTCATTGTTTGGCATGACACTGGCTTGGCTGGCTTCTTGCGGCAACTCTATCACATGACTGATTTTGTCTAAGCTAACCAGCAATTCGTAATAATTGTCTAAAGTTTTACCTAAACGGGTCAGGCCGTAAATCATCGCGCTGACCACCAACTCGGCGGCAATCAATTGCCCTAAACTGAGTTGATGCTCAATCACCATCCAACCGCCCATGCCCAACAATAAAGTGTTTGCCAAGGTATGTAAAATCAACGCGCCCGTATTTTGCCTTGCTAAAACGCTAAAATGCTTGGAACTGGCAGCCAAATACTCATGGGCAATGGCATTGGTTTTTTCAGCTAAAAACGCATTATTTCCCGCCGATTTACCTAAAATGGTGTTGCCGGCGATATTCTCCAACCATGCCAAGGCCGCGTATTTGGCTTTTGATTGGGCAATTGCCGTCGTTAAACCGTTTCTGCCCATGACAAACAGGATTAAGGCCAACATGCTGACTAAAAACAAATCAAAAGCCAGCAACAAAGGATGGTAAAACGCCAGTAACACCATACCGATAAGTGTTTGCAAAACGTAACCTAACGTTTCCAGCAACAACACCGAAGCGGTTTTTTGCAGTGTCACCACGTCCAGAAAACGGTTAGCCAATTCCGGCAAATAATGGTGATCGCGGCTAGAATGCACGGCTTGTTGCAAATGTTTTGCGGCTTCACCAAAAAAACGCACAAACAAACGTCGTTGCAGCATATCAACCACATAAAACTGCATACCTACCAGCATATTGCTGACCCCAACCAAAACCAACAGCACCAAGGTCAACACAAACAAAGGTTGCAGCAAGGCGCCAAAAGCGATGGTATTCACCAGGGCTTGCACAGCAACAGGCGTCGCCAAAGACATCAAACCAACGCCAAGGCCATAAGCCAGCAAGGTACCGATGTCTTGGTGTTCTATTTGGATCAGTTGTCTGAGGCGTGCGAAAGGGGTTTGGTTACTCATCGTATATTCATTGTGTCTTCATAAAAACTAACTTCACCGGAACTGATGTCATGGATACCGCCGATAATGCCAATTTCGCCTGCGTCCAGCATCGTTTTTAAAATCGGGCTGCGTTCAACAATGGCTTTAACTGTGCGCTTGACATTGAGGCTGGCAACTTTTTCGACAAATTCGGCATTGTCAGCGTTACGCTGAGCAACCTCGGTTTTTTCGTCATAAACCGCTGGCTGAATTTTGCTTAACAAGGCGGTCAAATTACCCATTTCCACATGATCGCAAGCCCCCTTAATCGCCCCGCATTTGCTATGTCCCAACACAACAATAATTTTGGCACCCGCGACTTTGCAGCCAAACTCCATGCTACCCAAGATGTCTTCATTAATTATATTTCCGGCGATGCGGATGCTAAACACATCACCCAAGCCCTGATCGAAAATCAACTCTACCGAGGTGCGCGAGTCTATGCAACTTAAAATCACTGCAAACGGATGTTGCCCGTCTGAGGTTTCATTGGCTTGCTCCAACAAATTGCGGTTAACCTTTAAATTACTGATAAAGCGGTTATTGCCTTCTTTCAACAAATCTAACGCTATTGCTGGGGTAATCGCGGCTTGCATTTCTTTAGTTAATGTTTTCATGATTGTTTAGTAGTTAACAAATAGATCGGAAGTTTATATGTCGGGAATAGCAACTTAAGTTAGAGCAAATGGCTCATCAGGCTGGCATATAAAATAGACTGAAGCAAATAAATAGTAAAATAGAATAAAACTATATTTGATATAGGTATTTACGATATTTAAATCATAAATAAATTTTATGGCTGTGCGGTAAACGAATTAAACCGGTTTTTAGAAGACCGGATCAGCACTTTGTTCGATTTTAAGTCATCCCTTTTTCGGATTTTTATGCTTCTTTTAATAGGTCTATCTGGTATCTTTGTTCTGGCTGTTTATAGTTTTCATATTTGCACGCTTTTTATTTATAAAACTGAATTCCAATCTACATGAGATTCCTGTTGTCATGCCTGAATTACCGGAAGTTGAAACTACCCGCTACGGCATTGCGCCGCATATTGAAAACCGAACGGTCACCGAGGTTATTGTTCGCCAGCCCCGTTTGCGCTGGCCAGTGCCGGAAACGCTTGCGGAGACATTAACAGGCCTGACTATTCAGTCTGTGCAAAGACGGGCAAAGTATCTGTTATTGACTACTAATGCCGGTACATTATTAGTGCATTTGGGTATGTCCGGCAGTTTGCGGATCATTACGGACGGGCAGGCTGCCGGTAAACACGACCATATCGATATCGCTTTCGGTGCTGATACTGTTTTGCGCTTTAATGATCCGCGTCGGTTCGGGGCGATTCTATGGACAACTGAGTCGATCTTAGATCATTCCTTGCTCAAGGATTTAGGGCCGGAGCCGCTATTATCGGATTTTAACGGCGAGCTGCTTTATAGCTTATCCAGAAACCGAAAAGTACCCGTCAAGTCTTTCATTATGGATAGCCATATTGTCGTTGGTGTCGGTAATATTTATGCCAATGAAGCATTATTTATGGCAGGTATTTTGCCTTCGCGCCATGCTGGAAAAATTGCTTTATCGCGTTACCAGACGCTCGCTGAGAGCATTCGTGTCGTGTTGAAAAACGCGATTGAGCAAGGTGGCACAACGTTACGAAATTTTGTTAATGAAGCCGGAAACCCCGGCTATTTCAAGCAGCAACTGCGGGTTTACGGTCGCGCAGGGTTGCCTTGTGTGGTGTGTGAACAGCCGTT
>JACXTQ010000038.1 GCA_016919605.1 Methylovulum sp. | reverse complement strand
ATCGTTTCTAGTAGCGGCATGGGAATCTTATTTTTAGGGGCGGTGGGGTGTCAGAAACTACATTTTCCTCTGAATTTAAGATTTCCTCTATCTTTTCAAAAACTGTCCGAAGTATTGAAAAGTTAATTTTTTATTTTGTTGTTTTTATTGAGGGTATATGAACCACTTTTATAAACTCACCCCCAAACTACTTGGGGGAAACTATTGCCAAGCTATTGGCATATAGCCTAATATGCGTTTGCAAATGTTGACGGCATCCATTTGTAGTTTGATTTTGTGCGGTTACGCCGCTTATTTTTGTTAACACCTCATCCGTTCTGAATGATATCCGATAATACTCAACCCAAACGCCGGAAGGTGACGGTACAGGAAGCCAGCGTATTGGTCGCCCCTGCCCAAAGCAGTAAACTGGCGGCATTGTGCGATAAGGCGCGGTGCGTGGTTGCCGCCTCGCCCGTTTCAGCACAAGCTATTGTCTGCATCAATGCAGGCTTAAGCCATGAAGTGGCGGCTGAGCTGCATAAAGCCCGACAACTGATTGATGCGCGTTGTGCGGCCATCATGAGCCATTTTCCTGCGCTTAAACAAAATAAGTTGTTCACTCTGCGTTTTGGTTCTTTGGAAGAGCTAAAAAATTTGCCGATCAGCACCATTGTCAAACGCTTGGACATGGACACCCAAGCCCTCAATTTGCGCTTGCTTACCAAACTTAATTATTACGGTTATCCACAGGAATAAAAAAGACCGTGGATAGGCTTAAGGCCGTTAGCCTAGAAATAATGGTACAATACCCTTAAATTCGAGTCTGTTTCCGTATTGGTTTTACCCAGAGCGATGTTCGCCAAATTTTTTCGGTAAGCCAGTGCGTTCCTCCCTTTACACTTCTTTTCAATGTCGGTATCACATCCATACACTTTCGCGCTGCCGTATTTTGCAGACAGTGCCGTGTTGTTTTCAGCATGGTCAGACCAGCCTTGGGCGGTTTTCCTTGATAGTGGTCATCCATCCAGCCAACAAGGCCGTTACGACATTATCGCCGCCGAGCCTTTGTGTACCTTAGTCACCCACGGCGACACCACCACCATTAGCACCGCCGCAGGTGTAAGCCACAGCCTTGCCGACCCGTTCTTACTGGTCAAACAGCAGTTACAGGCCTTTGCCGGAAAGGCCATAAACATCAGTGGTTTGCCGTTTAATGGCGGTGCTATAGGTTATTTTGCCTATGATTTGGCGCGGCGTTTGGAGCATTTGCCCATTATCGCCGAAGATGCTGAGCATATTGCAGAAATGGCGGTGGGTATCTACGCGTGGGCGGTGATTGTTGACCATCACCGTCAACAAACTACTTTAGTGGCGCAAGGTTTGGATACGCAAACGTGTGAGCGTTTGCAAAATTGTTTTAGTGTATTGCCGGACATTGCCGCAAAACCGTTTGCCGTATTGAGCGAAATTCGCCCGAATGTGGATAGCTGTTATTATGCTGACGCTTTCCGGCGCATTAAGCGTTATCTAAAAGAAGGCGATTGCTATCAGGTCAATCTTACCCAGCGTTTTTCTGCCAGTTGTGAGGGCGACCCGTGGACGGCCTATCAATTGTTGAGGAAAATCAATGCTGCGCCGTTTAGCTGCTACTTTAATTTGCCTGAAGTGCATATTTTAAGCACTTCACCGGAGAGGTTCTTAAAATTGCAAAACTGCCAGGTGGAAACTAAGCCGATTAAAGGTACTCGTCCGCGCAAAACTGATGGCGAAGAAGACCGGCAACAGATTCGGCAATTGGAAAATAGCCCGAAAGACCGTGCCGAAAACGTGATGATTGTCGATTTGCTGCGCAATGACATTGGCAAAACCTGTACCATCGGTTCCGTAAAAGTGCCGAAATTGTTTGCGGTGGAAAGCTACGCGACCGTGCATCATCTGGTCAGCACCATCACTGGTGAGTTGGCGGCGCATCAACATGCTTTGGATTTGTTAAAAAGCTGTTTTCCGGGCGGCTCCATTACTGGTGCACCGAAAATCCGCGCGATGGAAGTGATAGAAGAATTGGAACCGCAACGCCGAGGCATTTACTGCGGCTCGATAGCCTATATCGGCTTTGATGGAAATATGGACAGCAACATTGCTATCAGAACCTTAGTTCATTCGGGCGGTACCATCCGCTTTTGGGCAGGGGGTGGTATTGTCAATGATTCGGTGTTGGCAGAAGAATATCAGGAATGTTTTGACAAAGCCGCCGCTTTATTTGATGTCTTACGGCAATTTAGACGCGATGATAGTCGTTAAGATCGGCGGCAGTTTGGCGCAGTCGCAACACCACCTGCCCGATTGCCTTGACAGCATCGGTAAAAACTATCCGGGCAAGACGGTGGTGATTGTGCCGGGCGGTGGCGGCTTTGCCGAACAGGTGCGCTTAAGCCAACAGGTCTGGCAATTTAATGATCGTACCGCCCATTTGATGGCGATTTTGGCCATGCAGCAAATGGCCTTACTGTTTCAGGGGTTTAAGCCTGAGTTTGTCTTGGTGGGGCAGGTTGCGGCGATTCGGGAGCGATGCGTGGCGGCAACCGTTATCTGGTCGCCGGACATTGCCGAACTTGACCAAGCGGGTATCCCTGCAACGTGGGATATTACCTCGGACAGTTTGGCCGCTTGGCTGGCCACCGCCCTACATGCCGATGCACTGGTGCTGGTCAAATCAGCCGTTATTGATCTGAGCTTATCTTGGCAAGATTTGGCGGCGCAAGGGATTGTCGATACCGCTTTTACAGGTTTTATCGCCCAAGCAGGTTTTTCGGTTAGTATTGTTAACGCAAAACAGTTTATAGGCTAAAGCAATCTGAGTGCGGTAGTGGAAGGCGCGTGTTTGTGCAATACGGGTTTGGTTGCGTCCATATTAAGCAAGCGTAGTGATGGTAAAAAAATAGTGGACAAAACATATTGTCCACTCTACCTGGCTGAAGGTAGCAGAAACAAAGGCCTTGGGGTTATTGGAGCTATCTGGCTATCATATAGTTTGGTTTTTATAGTGATCCAAATGCTTTTGTGCCTAAGGGGCTGATTGTCTAGGGTCAAATGTTAGCTTATAAAATCAGTTGACTTTCGGGTTAGCTGGCTAAATCTAAAATACGTTGCCCATATCAGGCAGTATGGGTGCTTGTCCTCTATCATAATATCCGCTTAAGAAATCCCCCAAGCGATTGTCGCTAGGGGGGATTTTTTATTTATTTGCCTGCTTTTTGGTCTTCAGTCACATTGTTTTGAGTGTGTCTTTTTTCTATGTTGGCAAATGTTTCCGCTTGCAGTTGGGCAACCGCGCCGCTTTTCAAATGGGCTGATTTTTCGCCTCTCAGGAAAATAACCACAGCGATCATCGCAACAATACAGCCGCCAACGATATACCACAAAGAATTGTCTTCTTTTACTTCAGTCATCTTAAAATCCTCTCTCTGTTATTGGAATTACTATTTGTTATTTCCCTTTCCTCTAAGGGAGCAACCCAATGTGTGGGCTGGTTGTTTAGTGAAACTAAATCAACAGGCAATTTTTAACATGAGAAAACATGTTAGGTCAATAAAATTATCATGATAAAAAATGTTAGATATTTATTTTAACATTTAAAATAAGTGGCTTATCGCAATTAAAGCTAACAAAAAGCGTTAGTATTAGCGGTAAAAAAGTATTTTTAGCGTTATTTATTGCCTATGGTAAGCTGCTTTGTGGTGATGAGAGAGGGTGGCTGTTCGGATGCGTCTATATCTGGACGTTCTGGGTGTTGACTACCCAAACCCGTGCTTTAGGATGAAAGGATTGATAGGGTCAAGGATAATGGGCATTGCCGCACAAATTATTGCCCATTTATCGGATAGGCTTATTTTTTGTTGTGTCTGTGTTTCAACTCATTGATTTAAAAAATGGCATAACATTTTTATACGTTATGAAATGGGTTTATAAGTGATATGACGTATTGCTGAACCCTCCCTAAAAACCAATAATATCCACTCCACACCGAAACATAGGGGTCACGTCAAATGGGCATAGCTTACGTATTGAAAATGCGGCCTTTATCGGGTGTTGATCTAAAGCTTGCCCATAAGGATTGATTATCCCACCAAAGACCAACAATTTTCAAACCATCTCTCATTCTGGCATGCCTCCCATGTCAAACAAAGGGTTGCCAAGACGGCGGCCCGAAATAAAACATGTGTTTTTAAGTATCTGATTTAAAAAGGGATAAGTTCTCTTGAGGATTGTGATTATTTTATAAGTCAATGGCTTATTTTTTTATCGAGATAGCGCCAAATGACCTTTAACAGTTTGGGCATCAAGTCATAGCCGCATTTAATTGAGGAAAATCCCATGAACACCTCCGCGCAGTTAGCCAAAACCCAAGAATCGCCTAGGCAAAAAGGAAAACCTAAAATCAATTTCTTATTAGTCAATATGTGGGGCCGCTACACTTTGGCCTTGCTGTTGATTGCCGGACTGACAACCTCGGCATTTTTCATTATGAATGATTTGTTGAAAATCAATGAAAAAAGCGGTGCTATTGTTAACGTCAGTGGTCGGCAACGGATGCTCTCACAACGTGGTGCCTTGCTGGCACTACGCCTGATTGCCGAACAGAATCCGGTCATAAAAGCCCAGGTGCGCGAGGAATTGACGCATATGACCGAGCTTATGCTCAAATCCCACGAAGGGTTGATTAAGGGCAGTGAGGAAATGGATTTGCCATCGAAAATGTCCGATGCCATGCATGATATGTATTTTAACCCGCCGAAAGCCCTTGATTTACAAGTGCGCAATTTCATCAAGATGCTCCAGACCCTGATTAACGACTCTTATCAGTCGAAAACAACCTTGGACAATCCGCATTTGCAATACATTCTGAAAGAAGCACCTAACCGCCGCTTATTGAAAACCCTTGATGAGGCCGTCAACCAATATGAAGCTGAGGCCGCCAGCGAAATCCAGAAAGCTATGCGCTGGGAAGAATATGTTTTCATCACGACATTATTGACGCTGTTTTTGGAAGGCCTGTTGATTTTCAGACCCATTATCAAGCGGGTCAAAACCGCCACCACAGCTCTGATGAAGGAAAAAAAATTCAGTGAAAACGTCATCAACACTTCACAGGCGTTGATTATCGCCGTTGACCAAAGCGGTGACATTGTCCTGTTCAACCAATACAGCCAAGAGCTGTCGGGTTGGGCCGAGCAAGAGGCGGTGGGCAAAAACTTTTTCGAACTGTTGATACCTGCAAGCGCACAAGAACACGTGCGCCAAACCTACCACGCTATGTTTTCAGGCGAATTGGCAAGTCAATTGGAAACGCCATTGAGCATACGCGATGGCAGGCAATTGACTATCGAATGGTCGAATACCTTGATTAATGATCCCATTACCCATAAACCTTCCCTGTTAATTGCCACAGGAATTGACGTGACCTCCCGTAAGCTGGCGTTGACAGCTTTGTCATCCGCCTTGGAGAAATCGGCTTCACTAAGCAACCGTTTGCAAGAGGAGGTCTCGCACGCGGCGTTATTGCAAAAAGCGATGATGCCGGAACCGGTGTTCCAATTGCCTGGCGTGCACGGCCAAGTTAAACTGACCACCTCCACGGAAGTGGGTGGCGATTATTACGATTATTACGAAGTCGATGGCTGCCATGCCGTGTTTTTAATCGGTGATGTCAGTGGTCATGGCGTGGCGGCGGGTACGCTGGTCAGCGCGGCAAAAATGAGCGTACATCAGTTGATTACCCAAGGTGAAACCGATCCCGCCGCCATGCTTGAACATATCAACAATGCCTTGCTTGCGGTCAAACATGAAAGCATGTTCATGACCATGATGTGTTTTAGTTTAGATAGCCGTAACGGGCATTTGCGCATCGCTAATGCGGGGCACGTGTTCCCGTATTTATGGATTGCTGCTGAACAAAATTGGTGTGCCATCGAAGCGGAAGGCTTGCCTCTGGGCAAGGTAGAAGAGCCCGGTTATAAGGAAATGAGTTTGGACATGCAGCCCCATGACCGTTTGTTTGTATTTACGGACGGTATTGTTGAAGAAGAATCTCCTATGGGTGAGGCCTTCGGGTTTGATGCCATTGAAGACTTACTTTATCAAGTGCTCGATTCCCCTATGGAGAAAATCCAAGAGGTGTTTTTCGAGAAACTGTATGCCCATTGCCAGAAGGACACTTTTAGTGACGATGTCACCCTGATGCTGATCGAGCATACCCAACGTATCGCCTATTCCACACCGACACCGGTTCATGCCCCTGATAAGCAAGAACTTATGCAAATTAGCGGCACTGACTTTTTAAGCCACCCCGCTATTGGCGGGCATGTTTCCCGCCAGCATGTCGTTGTGGTTTTTGACGACCAACAATTGATAGAACTGTTGCCGTATTT
>JACXTQ010000276.1 GCA_016919605.1 Methylovulum sp. | reverse complement strand
CACGCAATTTGGCGCTCAGATGGCCAATAGTAACGGGTGCGCCGACCAATTGGCCGATATGCTCCGCCAATTCGATTTGGTAACGGCCTACACCCGCCACCACCAGCCGCAAGCCGGTCAAGCCCACCGCCACCGCCAACAAACTCCAAAAAATAATATGCCGCGATAAGCGGGTGGCGTGGTGCATCATGCTAAAATCGTGGTCAAATGGCGCGGCGCAGGGTTTTAATGGATGCTTGTAACCGCGCCAATCGCATAACTCCGACGATTACAACAACACCACATCATATTGTTCCTGATTATATTGTGACTCGGCGCGAAACTTAATCTGCACGCCCAAAAAGGTTTCTAACTCGGCGAGCATATTGGCCTCTTCATCCAGCAGCATTTCCACCACCGGATTGGAAGCCAACACCAGCAAAGTTTGCACCTTATATTGCCGAACTTCGCGGATAATCTCGCGGAAAATTTCCAAGCATACGGTTTCGGCGGTTTTTAGCACCCCGCGCCCCCCGCAAGCGCCGCAAGGCTCGCACAGGATATGCTCCAAACTTTCCCGCGTGCGTTTGCGGGTCATTTCCACCAAACCCAGCACCGACACTTCAGTGATCTTGGTTTTGGCACGGTCTTTTTCCAAGTGCCGCTCCAAAGCCTGCAATACTTGCTTTTTATGGTCATCGCTTTTCATGTCGATAAAATCAATGATGATGATACCGCCCAAATTGCGCAGACGCAGTTGCCGCGCTATGGTTTGCGCCGCTTCCAAATTGGTCTTAAAAATGGTTTCTTCGAGGTTGCGGCCACCGACATAGCCGCCGGTATTGACATCCACCGTAGTCATCGCCTCGGTTTGGTCAAACACCAAATGCCCACCCGACTTGAGCTTGACCTTACGCTCCAAAGCCTTTTTGATCTCATCTTCAACGCTGTAAATGTCAAACACCGGACATTCGCCGCTGTAATGCTCCAGCATCGGCACGATTTCCGGCACAAACACCTCGGCAAACTCGACCATGCGCTGATAGGTCTCGCGTGAATCCACCCGCACCCTATCAATGCCTTCCTTATATAAGTCACGCAAGGTGCGGACACTCAGCGGCAAATCATTATGGATAAATTCTTTCGGTTTTGCGGTGATGATTTTTTCTGAAATGGATTCCCACAATTTCAGCAAAAAGGTCATGTCCGCGACTAGCACCGCTTCTTCCGCGCATTCGGCGGCGGTTCTGGCGATAAAGCCACCGCATTGATGCTCTTTTCTAAAACTGTCCAAACATGCGCGTAAACGGGCGCGTTCGGCATCGCACTCTATCCGTTGCGACACCCCCGAATTTTGCGAGAACGGCATGTAAACCTGATAGCGCGAAGGGATGGCTATTTCTGTGGTCAGCCGTGCGCCCTTCGTGCCTAAAGGGTCTTTGACCACCTGCACGACAATGGCTTGGCCTTCGTGCAAATAATGCTCGATATTCTCCGAGCCTTTTTTTTCCAGCTCCTTGCTGCATAAATCCGACAAATGCAAAAACGCCGCCCGATCCAAACCTATATCGACAAACGCCGCTTGCATCCCTGGCAACACCCGGCAGACTTCACCTTTATAAATGTTGCCCACCAAGCCCCGTTCGCGGCTACGCTCAATGACCAGTTCCTGCACCACCCCGTTTTCAATCACCGCCACCCGCGTTTCCGGCGGGGTCACATTAATTAAAATCTCTTCGCTCATTAGAAAATGTTGTACCTTGTTGGGCTAAAAGTTATACCGTTCCAAACAGAAGCCAACCGGCCACCCTAGCCTTTGCGACCGTCACGGCGATAATACCGCCGCCTAAGTTGGCTGACAGCGTGAACGAACCCACTAGTTAAGAGATGACACTATAGCCTGTGACCTATTAGCCTGCTTAAAGAGGGCCTTTTCACGGGGTAAAATAGTTAACAGATCACCACTTAGCAACAAGGCTGAAACAGGGAACTTACCGCTACGCCAGTAAGCCCTTAGTCTTTTACGTCAGGTAATCGCTCCCTTGAAAACAAATGTATTGTCTGGGTGAGCAGGATACAGACAAGCTGTGGCCGATGCAATCAAGGGAGCAGTTAAAGCCGACAATTAAGCCAAACTTTTGCTGGCAATCTCATACACGTCTTTAGAAATCGCCTCGGTGGCGATAATTCGCTCCAGTTGCGCTGTCATTAGGGCTTGGCGACCTTCATCGTAGCGCCGCCACGATGTCAACGCGCCAATCATGCGTGAGGCGACTTGCGGGTTTAAGGTGTTGAGGGCAATGATCTGGTCGGCCAAAAATTGGTAGCCCTGCCCGTTGGCGGCATGAAAATGCAAGGGGTTGGCTTGGCTAAACGCACCGATTAAGGCCCGCACACGGTTGGGCGTACCCAAGTCGAAGGCCGGATGGGTCATCAGGGCTTGTACGGTAGCGAAAGCGGCGGGATCAGGGCTGGACGCTTGTAGGGCAAACCATTTGTCAATCACCAAGGCTTCGTGTTGCCATTGTTGGTAAAAATCCGCCAAGCATTGGCGGCGGGCGGTGTGTGGATTATTGACCATAACCGTCAAGGCCGCCATCTGGTCGGTCATGTTCTTAGCGGTCTTAAATTGTTGGTAAGCCCAGTTTTTAATTGCCGGATCATCCAAGCTACACAAATAATTGAGGCAAGTGTTTTTAATCCGCCGCCGCCCTATGGCTCCGGCATCAAAACAGCCTGATTCGTCACGGTGATTGTTCAGATACAAGGTTTGCAGCGCATTTTGCAACTGTTCGGCAAGGCTACGTTTGACAAACTCGCGGGCGGTGTGGATGGCGACCACATCAATAATCGGCATTTGTTCCGCCAGATAGGATTCTGACGGCAAGCTCAACAATAACGAGAAATACGACAAATCTTCCCACGGTTGGCTAATGACTTGCTCGAATGCCTTGATAAGAATCGGGTCTAAGCGCAACTCGCGGTTGTTTTGGATGTCGGCGATCAAACCGGTCACGACTTGTCCGACCAATTGTTGCCCGGCTTCCCAACGGTTAAACGTGTCGCTGTCATGGCTTAACAAAAACGCCAGCTCTTCTAGGCTACGCTCCATAACCAGCTTGACGGGGGCGCTAAAGCCGCGCAACAAGGAAATGGCGGGCGCGGCGCTTAAACCCGTAAAGACAAAATCTTGTTGGGCTTGAGTCAGTTGCAAAATCACTTCCGGCTGGCTGGCAACGCCTTCCAACTGGCAAGGGGCGACACTGCCGTCAGGATAAATCAGGCCGACTTTAACCGGAATATGCAGCGGTTCTTTAACAGCTTGCCCAGGGGTGGGCGGACACTGTTGCGCCAACGTTAAGGTCAAGGTTTGGGTGCTGGCGTTATAGGCATGGCTCACGGTCAGCACTGGCGTTCCGGCTTGGCTGTACCAACGGCGGAACTGGCTTAAATCAGCGGCGTTCGCCGCCTCCATCGCCTTGACAAAATCCTCACACGTCACCGCTTGCCCATCATGACGGGCAAAATATAAGTCACTGCCCTTACGGAAACCTTCCGCGCCCAGCAAGGTATGGATCATGCGCACCACTTCCGCACCTTTTTCATAGATGGTCAGGGTGTAAAAATTATTGATTTCGATATAGGCATCGGGGCGTATCGGATGCGCCAACGGGCCGGCATCTTCGGCAAATTGGCGAGTGCGCAACATAGTGACATCCTCAATGCGCTTTACCGCTTTGGAAGTGCGGTCGCCGGTAAACTCTTGGTCACGGAACACCGTAAAACCTTCCTTTAAACTGAGCTGAAACCAATCGCGGCAAGTGATGCGGTTGCCTGTCCAATTATGGAAATATTCATGGGCGATCACGCCTTCGATATGCTCATAATCGGAATCGGTGGCGGTGTCAGGACGCGCCAGCACAAATTTGGTGTTGAATACGTTTAAGCCTTTATTTTCCATCGCCCCCATATTGAAATGGCTAACCGCCACGATCATATACAAGTCCAAATCGTATTCACGGCCATAAACCTGCTCATCCCAGCGCATGGAGTTTTGCAGGGACTGCATGGCGTGGGCGCATTTGTCCGTATCCTGCGGTTCGACAAAAATTTGCAAGCTGATGGTGCGGCCTGATTGCGTGGTGAAATGGTCTTCGATGCACTCCAATTGCCCCGCCACCAGCGCGAAGAGGTAACAAGGCTTGGCGAACGGGTCTTCCCACGTCACCCAATGTTGGTTATTGGCATCGTCACCGTGGGCGATTTTATTGCCATTGGACAACAGCACCGGATAACGGGTCTTGTCCGCCACCAGGGTTGTGGTAAACGTCGCCATCACATCAGGGCGATCCAAGAAATAAGTGATCTTACGGAAGCCTTCCGCCTCGCATTGGGTGCAGAACATGCCATTGGACAAATATAGCCCTTCCAACGCCGTGTTAATTTTCGGGTTAATAGTGTTGCTGATGGTCAGCACAAACGGCTGCTGTTGCGGCACATTGTAAATAGTCAAGGTATCGGCAGTTTGCAGATAATCCTTATCGCCTAGCTCACTATCGTCATTGAGGACGATACGCTGTAGGTTTAAGTTTTCACCCACCAATACCAACGCAGTGTCCATCGACCTGCTTGCCGGATTACGGGTAAGGGTCAGGCGCGAAGTGACGAGCGTATTTTCTTCATCTAAAACAACATGTAACGCGACCCTGTGAATAAGATAATCAGGAACGGCGTAATCTTTTAGATACGTGGTTTTGGGGCTTGCGTCGCGCATTAGTGATACCTGCTATGTTTTTTCTTGGGAACTGCGGAAGGGGAAGAAAGGTTCTTTTTTCGGGCGGAGAGGGCAACCAGCAGCCAAGCAATCAGAAAACAAACTCCACCAACGGGGGTTATCATCCCTAAGGCCTTTTCATCCGATACCGCCAATATATATAAGCTACCCGAAAATAACAAAATGCCAACAAACATTAGCCAACCTGCCCAAGCCAAAAGCTTGGAGGCGGGGGCTTGTTGGTGGAATACACCAATAACGAGCAAACCCAACGCATGCCACATTTGATAATTCACCCCCGTTTGATAGACGCTGAGCAGTTCGGGGCTGATAGCCTGCTTTAGGGCATGCGCGCCAAAAGCGCCACAAGCCACCCCCACTAAGGCACTGATAGCGCCAAGCAACACAAAGATGGACGACATCATTTTTCCTTTAAGCGTGGCATGAGCTGCACCAGATTGCAGGGGCGGGTACGGTGGTCAAGCTGGTCTTTAATCAAACCCTCCCAAGCCGTGCGGCAAGCCCCCGCAGAACCTGGCAAGCAGAAAATATAAGTGCCGTTGGCAACCCCGGCCAGGGCGCGTGATTGGATGGTGGAGGTTTTAATGTCTTGGTAGGACAGCATCCGAAAGGTTTCGCCAAAACCGTCCAACACCTTATCCAACAAGGGCAACAGCGCTTCGGGGGTGCCATCGCGTCCGGTCACGCCCGTGCCGCCGGTGCTGATGATGACATTCACCGCCTCATCCACCACCCAGTTACACACCGCCGCCCGAATGTGATAGCTATTATCCGGTACGATTTTTTTCTCGATAATGCTGTGGCCTGCCAAAGCCGCCAGTTCCACTAACGTTTTGCCGGACACGTCATCCACTTCGGTGCGCGTGTCGGACACCACTAAAATGGCGATATTTAAGGGGATAAAATGCTTTTCGGGGTTCATGTCTTTTAATCGGGCAAGATTCTAATTAACTTTATTGTTTATATCGGCTACTTTTCCCATTATAAACATCTGTTAAGGTAGTGATATATAAAATTTTTAATTTTTTAGAATCTTTGGCGTAATGGCTTTGTTGCCACTACCTTGCCTTCTAGCCCCTGACCCGCACTAACCTTGCAAAGCCTTCCACTCGCCTATCGATGGATAGCACACTTCCAATATATTGCCTGATGGGTCACGAAACAGCAGGGTCTCGCCGCCACGCTGGGCTTTAGGGCCTGCCACCACATCAAGCCCCAAGCGTTGCACCTTGCCGACCACATCGGCAAAATCGCTAGGCTCACAGGTAAACGCCAAATGCGCCATAGTGTAGGCACGGTAATCAAAGTCCGGCATTTCCATAAGCCCCAACACGGTGTCGCCTGCGCCTATAAACGCTTGTTTGGGTTCCTCCCACCGCTCAATCAGGGTAAAACCGAACATGTCCTGATAAAAAGCGAGGCTGGTTGCCAAGTCGGCGACATTCAAGCCTATATGGTCGATGTGTTTGCTAATCATAAAACCTTTGGGGGTAACTGACATTATCCAGCATGAGGCCGCCACCATTCCGGTTATATTAAGATGGGAACGGTGGGCGTGCCTTAGCCGCTACATTT
>JACXTQ010000275.1 GCA_016919605.1 Methylovulum sp. | reverse complement strand
GCCAACAGGGTTTGACGCTATGCTTTCGGCGATAACCAAGGCTATAAACAGCAAAAAACTAAATGCAATTCTTCGCTATAAAGCAAGAGGTAAATTCAACGAAAATGGTTGGATAGAACCAGCAAGTGTCGATGAAATAACCGGAGAATTTTCGAGATGGCCCGAAGGACATAGTGAAATAGAAGAAAAGTTTATTGTTTATAAAGCCTTGCCTGATTGGTCACTAACAACAATTGAAGTCGATGCTTTAAAGGCATGGCTATTAAGCTGCAATTTTAAGCCCTCATTTTTCTTTGAAGATAATAGCGGCGAACCCAACTATTTAGATTCGAATCATCCTCGTTACTCTGCAAAGTTAGCTGCGGCGGTTAAAGTATGGCTGGCAATGGAAGATGATAACTTGTTAAAAGGCAAGTCACCAAAGACAGCTATGGAGTCCTATTTAACCAATAATTATAAGGAATTAAAGTTGGTACATAAACAGGATAGCGAGACACATGGCTATAAGGCGGGTGATATAAACAAAGGGGCAATAACCAGTGTAGCTAAAATTGCAAACTGGAAACCTGACGGGGGATCAACGGAGACTCCGACAAGTTAACCCTATCTATAGCTTAATAGATTGTTATTGTTATATTTTAACGGTTATTGATTAATACCCTACCCACCCCCTACCCATTAACTACCCTACCTCTTGGGCAATTTAAGTGGGTAGGTTTTTTGCACCTACCCACCTAGTTATCACCAAAAACCTAGCCTAGAATGACCCCGTATTTAATTAAAAGGGGTTGTCCAAATGGCAAAACTAAAATCAGAAACTGCGATTAAGCCAACACAGTCATTATTGGTACAATGGTACAACTACAAGTTTGTCATGGGAATACATTAAAGCAGGGGGCTTTATGAGTTGGACGGTTAAAATTGATGAAAAAGCCTCAAAGGTTTTGAAATCGCTAGATAAGCCACAAAAACAAAGGGTAGAAGCATTTATTGACGGCCTATTTACCACTGGCAACCCAAGGGCTAACGGAAAAGCCCTGCAAGGCCAATTGTCCGGCTATTGGCGTTACCGTGTCGGTGATTATCGGATCATTTGCCAGATTAAGGACAGTGAACTGGTTATTTTGGTGATCGAAATCGGACACCGCAAAAATATTTACCGCTGACATTTTTATTTAGAATCACGGCCCAACTTCAGGCCGTTCTTTTGCCCTGTTTCCCATTTGACCCACTCTGCGGCCCCCGCCGTTTTATGGCATAATGCCGCTATTAATTTCCCCTCTACATCTTGTGCATTTATCCATGTTGAACAGAAAAATTCTTGTCACCAGCGCTTTGCCTTACGCGAATGGCCCGATTCATTTGGGGCATTTGGTTGAATATATCCAGACGGACATTTGGGTGCGTTTCCAAAAACAACGCGGTCATCAGTGCCATTATGTCTGCGCGGACGATACCCACGGCACGCCGATTATGTTACGCGCCGATAAGGAAGGCATTACGCCGGAGGCGTTGATTGCCAAAGTCTGGGATCAGCATTTTGCTGATTTTTGCGAGTTTGGCGTGGCGTTTGACAATTATCACAGCACCCATTCGGAAGAAAACAGGCTATTGGCGGCGATGGTGTATACGCGCTTGCGTGATGCCGGGCATATCAGCTCGCGCACGATTACTCAAGCCTTTGACCCGGTTAAGAATATGTTTTTGCCCGACCGTTTCATTAAGGGCGAATGCCCTAAGTGCGGGGCGGCGGATCAGTATGGTGATGGTTGCGAGGTGTGCGGGGCGACCTATTCGCCTACGGACTTAAAAAATGCGGTGTCGGCGATTTCCGGTGAAAAGCCGATTGCTAAGGATTCGGTGCATTATTTCTTTGATTTGGCCCATTTCACCGACATGCTGAGTGCGTGGACGAACGCCGGGCATTTGCAGCCGGAAGTCAGTAATAAGCTGGCCGAATGGTTGGGCGGCGGTTTGCAGCAGTGGGATATTTCGCGTGATGCGCCGTATTTTGGCTTTGAGATTCCTGACGCGCCAGGCAAGTATTTTTATGTCTGGTTGGATGCGCCTATTGGCTATATGGCAAGCTTTAAGAACCTGTGCACCAAGCAAGGGCTGGATTTTGACGCGTTCTGGGCTAAGGACAGCACGGCGGAGCTGTACCATTTTATCGGTAAGGATATTATTTATTTCCATGCCTTGTTTTGGCCGGCCATGTTGGACGGGGCGGGTTTGCGGACACCGTCGGCGATTTTTGCCCATGGCTTTTTGACGGTGAACGGCGAGAAGATGTCCAAGTCACGCGGCACGTTTATCACGGCGCGGACGTATTTGGAGCATCTGAACCCTGAATATTTACGCTATTACTTCGCCGCCAAGCTCAGTGCGGGGGTAGATGATATTGATTTGAATTTTGATGATTTCAGCCAGCGCGTCAATTCGGATTTGGTCGGTAAGGTGGTCAATATCGCCAGCCGTTGCAGCGGTTTTATCACCAAACGCTTTGCCGGGGTGTTGTCGGCAAACTGTTCGGAACCGGCGTTGTTTGCCGATTTTGTCAATGCCCACGAAACTATCGCCGAGTTTTACGAAACCCGCGAATTTGCCAAGGCGATGCGCGAGATTATGGCCTTAGCGGATAAGGCCAACCAGTATATTGATGAGAAAAAGCCGTGGCTGTTGGCGAAAGCGGAGGGTAAAGAGCAGGAGTTGCATGAGGTGTGCTCAATGGGCCTTAACCTATTCCGCTTGCTGGTGGTGTACTTAAAGCCGGTGATTCCGGCTCTGGCGGTTGAGGCGGAGCGCTTTTTAAATCTGCCGCCGCAAGCGTGGGTGGACGCTATGCAGCCATTGCTGGCACATGCTATCAACGAGTTTAAGCCGTTGATGACCCGTGTTGACCCTGACAAAATCGCGGCGATTATCGAAGCCTCGAAAGAAAATCTGGAAAAAACCCCAGCGGTTACTGCCAGCCCTGTGGCTGCACCTGCCGCC
Source organism: Methylovulum sp. (assembly GCA_016919605.1). Lineage (GTDB taxonomy): Bacteria > Pseudomonadota > Gammaproteobacteria > Methylococcales > Methylomonadaceae > Methylovulum. Next base: position 322 of record JACXTQ010000275.1, on the reverse strand, counting down.
CAGCAATTTGAGCCTATCGCGGACACTATCGACTTTAATGATTTTGCCAAGTTGGATTTGCGCATTGCCAAGATCGTTAACGCCGCCCATGTCGAAGGTTCTGACAAGTTGTTGCAGTTGACCGTAGATATAGGCGATGAGACGCGGACTATTTTTTCCGGCATCAAGTCGGCCTATCAGCCCGAAGACTTAGTAGGGCGGTTGACGCTGGTGATCGCCAACCTTGCGCCCAGAAAAATGCGTTTTGGGGTGTCGGAAGGTATGGTGCTGGCGGCAGGCCCTGGGGATAAGGAGATTTGGCTGTTAAGCCCTGATGAAGGTG
>JACXTQ010000274.1 GCA_016919605.1 Methylovulum sp. | reverse complement strand
TTAAAGGCATTGGTGTGTTGCAAAACTACAAGGAAGCCATTAATTGGATCGAAAAAGCCGCGCGGGCGGGCTATGTCAAAGCCCAATACGAATTGGGCAATATTTACCGCTTTAAATCAGGTGTCGAAAACGACCCCAAACGCGCCTACCTGTGGTTTACCCTTGCCGCCGGACAAGGCTCTATGGAAGCCGCGATTGGCCGCGACCAAGTCGAAACCCGCCTGAAACCCGAAGAAATCGCTGTTTTGCAGGAAGAGGCGGGGCGGATTATTACCGAGTCTAGGTAAGCGCAACTAGCCAAACCATCACGCATGGCTGGCTTGAAACTTGATCGTCCGTGCCTTAACCTTTCTGCCGTTAAGTTAATAAAAGCATTTAACGGGATGGCGGCGACCTTCCCCTTCTTTATACTTTCCCTATGGATAAACCACCAACAAAAATTAAACAAGACGAACTTATTCAGGTTTTTGATGACTTAGAACGCCATCGTCAAGACGGGGTGTGTTTTTTACTGGGGGCAGGGGCTTCGTTCACATCGGGCATACCTACAGGCGGCAAGCTGGCAAAGGAATGGTATGCCGAGATAAAGAAAAATATCGGTGATGGTTTGTCGGCATGGCAACAAAAAATAGGCTTGGACGAAAGTCGCCTTGCCAAATTTTATCCACAAATCTTTGAACAACGCTTTAAAGACCATCCAACTACGGGCTTTGGCCATCTGCAAGAGCGTATGAAAGACGCTGAACCCAGCATCGGCTATTCCTTTTTAGCGCAAATCCTTGCCAAAACCCAACATAAGATTGTCATTACCACCAATTTTGACCACATGGTCGAAGATGCCCTAAGAACCTATACCGATGCCCGCCCCTTAGTTTGCGGCCATGAATCACTAGCACCGTACATCAATACCCACACCCTGCGCCCCACCGTCATTAAAGTGCACCGTGACTTGTTGCTGCATCCTTTTAATAACATCGACAACACCAACTGTTTAGCGGAAGCTTGGCAGTTGACGCTGGAGCCGATTTTACAGCGTTACTTTTTGGTGGTGATCGGTTATGGCGGTAACGATGGCAGCTTGATGAAGTATCTGCAAGCCATTAAAAACCGCAAGGGCATTTATTGGTGTTACCGCCCTCAGGATGGGATTAACGGCAATATCAGTAATATCCTGACCCAAGATGGTGATCGTTTAGTGGAAATTGAAGGTTTTGATGAGTTGATGCTGGCTCTTAACGAGTTGGCTTTTCATTATCCATTACCGATTAATCTGAAAAATTTATCGAAAAGTCCGATTGTAAAAATTGCGCGGGAAAGAGCTGGCCGTTACAAAACGCAATTTCTGGCATTTGCAGAGAAGAAGGCCAAAGTCAGTCCTGCGGATTCAGAAAATGATGTAGCTACCAACGAAGCTTTGTTGAAATTATCTGGTTTTGATGAAACAAAACCAACATACTGGTGGCAGATACAGCTTAAAATTAATGAAGAAAGTGATCCTGAACGGAAACAGCAATTATATGAGGAGGGCTTGAAATTGTTGCCTGATAGTGCGGAATTGATGGGAAATTATGCACTTTTTTTACATAACATCCGCAAAGACTACGAGCAAGCCGAGGCTTATTACCGCAAGGCACTTGATCTTGATGCAAACAATGCCAATAGCAACGGCAACTATGCTGGTTTATTGTTAGCGCAAGGTAGGCTAGATCAAGCCTTGCCTTATCTCGAAACAGCTTTGCAAAGCGATCAACAAAACTTACTATTAGAGTGTTGGTTTTACCGTCTGGCGCATTTCCCAGAATGGCGGGAAGAGGCAAAGCGGCAAATCGAAAGCCTATTACAACAAGGTATACGCTCGCCAGGATGGGATTTTAGTGAGACTATCCGACGTGCCGAGCAAGACGGTTATCCTGATGTGGCGGAATTGACAGCATTGGCGGCGCGGATTAGTGAAGTCGAAGTAAGGTGACAAGCTTTTCCCTGCAAAAATTTTATCACCCATCCCCCCTATAAACCCCATGCCAACCCCTCTTTACCGCCACCTTTACGTCCAAGTCCTTACCGCCATTGCCTTAGGTATTGTGCTGGGGCATTTTTACCCTGACACCGCCATTGCCATGAAACCTTTGGGTGATGGTTTCATCAAGCTGATTAAGATGCTGATTGCGCCGATTATTTTTTGTACGGTGGTGACGGGGATTGCCGGGATGCAGAGCTTGGAGCGGGTCGGGCGGGTGGGGGTTAAGGTGTTGCTGTATTTTGAGGTGGTCAGCACCTTGGCTTTGGTGATTGGTTTGCTGGTGGTGCATGTCATCCAACCGGGGGTGGGGATGAATGTCGATGTCGGCGCGTTGGACACCCAAGGGCTGAAAACCTATATCGATACCGCAAAAACCCATAACACGGTCACTTTTCTGCTGAACATTATCCCGACCAGTGCCGTGGATGCGTTTGCTAAGGGCGATATTTTACAAGTGTTGTTGGTGGCGGTGCTGTTTGGCTGTGCGTTGGCGGTGCTGGGCGAGAAGGGCGCGGGGTTGCGCCACGGTATTGGCAGTGTCGCCGAGGTGTTGTTCGGGATTGTCGAGATGGTGATGAAGCTGGCCCCGATTGGCGCGTTTGGGGCGATGGCCTTTACCATCGGCCAGTACGGGGTGCAATCGTTAGCGCCGTTGGCGAAATTGATGGGCAGTTTTTATCTGACGTGCCTGTTGTTTATTTTTGGCGTGTTGGGGCTGATTGCCAGGGTCAATGGCTTTAGTGTGGTAAAGTTTATTGCCTACATCAAAGACGAGCTGTTGATTGTCCTAGGCACTTCGTCATCGGAATCGGTGTTGCCGCGTATCATGAACAAGCTGGAGCGGTTGGGTTGTGCCAAATCGGTGGTTGGTCTGGTCATCCCTACGGGGTATTCTTTCAATCTGGATGGCACGTCCATTTATTTGACGATGGCGGCGGTGTTTGTGGCACAGGCGACTAATACGCCGTTAACTTGGACGCAAGAGCTGACCTTGTTGGGGGTGTTGCTGTTGACTTCCAAAGGCGCGGCGGGGGTGACGGGGAGCGGTTTTATCACGCTGGCCGCCACCTTGTCCGCCGTGCCGACCATTCCGGTGGAAGGGCTGGCGTTGATTTTGGGGATTGACCGCTTTATGTCGGAAGCGCGGGCCTTGACCAATCTGATTGGCAATGGTGTGGCGACCGTAGTGGCGGCACGCTGGGAAAACGCGCTGGATAAGGAGCGGTTAAGGGCTGAGTTGGATGGCGATAGGCGCTAGTCTTTGCCGGGCAGGAACGGCACAAAGCTGACGGCCTCCAAGTGTTCAACCTTGTAGCTGAGGGCGGTGCGGGTGATGCGCTGTAGGACTTGCGGGCCGCCGTTTTCACCCACGGGTATGACCAGTACGCCGCCGACCGCCAGTTGTTGCAGCAAGGGTTCGGGGACTTCGGGGGCGGCGGCGGCGACCAGGATGCCATCGAACGGGGCATAGTCCGCCCAGCCCAAATGCCCGTCACCGTACAGGTAGTTGATGTTTTTCAGTTTCAAATCCCAGAGTATGTCCTTGGCTTTTTTTTGCAGGGCCAAAATCCTTTCCACCGAATAAACATGATCGGTCAGTTGCGCCAGGATGGCAGTCTGGTAGCCACAGCCGGTGCCGATTTCCAGCACTTTTGCCAGCCGCCCCGACACCAACAGCAGTTCGGTCATTTTGGCGACGATATAGGGTTGCGAGATGGTTTGGTTAAAGCCTATGGGCAGGGCGGTGTCTTCGTAGGCACGGCTGGATAGGGCCTCGTCCATAAACACATGCCGGGGCGTGTTGAACATGGCTTCCAGCACGTTGGTGTCGCTAATCCCTTGTTCTTCCAGCCGCTTCACCATCCGTTTGCGGGTGCGTGGTGAAGTCATGCCGATGCCTTGCAAATCTAGTGTCATAGGCCAACCTCCTTGGGCAACCAGCCTTTCAGTTCGTTAATGCGTTCATACCAAGTCAAGTCCAGCTGTAAGGGCGTGATGGACACAAAGCCTTCGGCAATGGCATAAAAATCAGTGCCAGGCCCGGCATCTTGTTCGCCACCCGGTGGCCCTACCCAGTAAATGGTGCGCCCGCGCGGGTCTTGGCTTTTTATCACTGGCTCGGATTTGTGCCGTTGTCCCAAGCGGGTGGCCTGATAGCCTTGTAGTTCCGATAATGGCAGATCGGGGACGTTGACGTTTAAAATGGTGTCTTGGGGCAGGGGCTTGGCCAATAATTGTTTAAACAGCGCTACGGCGACGTGGGCGGCGGTGGCGAAGTGTACGGGGTTACTGCCGACCAAGGATATGGCAATAGCGGGAAGCCCCAAAAAACGCCCCTCAGTGGCCGCAGCGACAGTGCCCGAATACAGCACGTCATCGCCCAAATTGGCACCGTGGTTGATGCCGGCAAAGACCATGTCCGGTTCGTTCGCCAGCAGGCCGGTAATCGCCAAATGTACGCAATCGGTGGGGGTTCCGTCCACCTTGATGAAGCCATTGTCCGCCGGATAGGCGCGTAAGGGCATTTCCAGCGTCAATGAATTGCTGGCCGCGCTGCGGTTGCGGTCAGGCGCCACTACGGACAGGGTGGCGTGTGGGCGTAGCGCGTTGGCCAATGCAGACAGCCCTTCAGCCAAGTAGCCATCATCATTACTTAACAAAATATGCATTTTCTATCGCCCTATTGCCCGATACGCTATAAAATCGAGCATCTTAGCAACTATAGCCAGTAAAATCAGCTTTCGTGACAAAAAAAATCCCTAGTGTAGAAGATCGTGATTTATTTCGGGACGCAGTGGGTAAAGTGCGTTCGGTAAAAAATGACAAAGTGCAGGGTTTAGGGCAGGTGCGCCCTAAACCATCGCCTAAGCCGCGCCCTACCACTACCCAAGAGTTGAGGGTAGAGGTCGAGGCTATGCCGCCTGTGGGCATTGAGGACGAGCTTAGTTTTATCAGTGTTGGCGTTGCCAAAAATAGCTTGATGAAGTTGCGCCAAGGCTATTTTGCGCCCGAAGCCGAGATGGATTTGCATGGGCTTACCAGCAATGCCGCGCAACGGGAGTTGCTGATGTTCCTGCGCGAGTGCGTCAGGTCAGGTTGCCGCTGTGTGCATATTGTCCACGGCAAAGGCTACCGTTCGCAAGAAAACTATCCGATACTTAAAAATAATATCAATGTCTGGTTGCGCCAACACCCTGATGTGTTGGCCTTTTGTTCGGCTCCGCCTAAGGATGGCGGCACGGGGGCTGTGTATGTGCTGCTGTCTATTGCAAGGCTTTAAAAAAACATGCCCCATAAAAAAGCCGCATCAGCGGCTTTTTTATGGGGCGACAAGGCTTGACTTTAGTTGCTGTTACGGCGTTTGCGTAAAGTGACCCCCGCCGCTAAGGCAATGGACATTAAGGCCAAGGCGTTAGGTTCAGGGACTAGGCGGGCCAGTTCTGTCGAAGAGGCGATCAGGCTTTGGGAAAGGATGCTGCCATTGGTGGCAAGGTTATACAAAGCGACCGCAGGGCCTGCGGCTAGGGTTGGCGCCAGTGTTTTCAGCGATTGGACACCGTTATTGAAGGTCAATGCGGAAACGCCGGAAACATCCGAGCCACTGGCGGTGACTGATGCGCCGTAAATGATTGACCATATCGCCGCTTGGACTTGACCTGACATCATGTTGCGGTTGATGCCTGAAGCCATGCCGGCCAGCACTTGGTTGCCATAAGTCGCCAATGCCATGACATCATGGATTTGTTGGCTGCTTAGGTTGTTTGAGCTACCTAAGGTGCTGCCGCTGCTATCGGTTTTTAAAAGGCCGGTGGTGTAACTGTAGCTGTTGCCTAGGTAAATGGTATGCAGGTCATCGACGCACCATGTGCCAATAGTTCCTAGTTCTTTGGTTTGTAACATAATTTGACCCGCATAAGGGGTACTGATTGTGCGTACCGTGGAGCCAAAATAACCGCCGGTTATGCTTAGGTTAAACGGTGTGCCGGAGGGCAGGGTAACGTTGGTTACGGTTAGGGTTGCCGCTGATACGGGGATGGCAAGCACGAACAACAATATTGTGCTGGTAATGGCTAGGCTTATTTTGTTGATAAGTGACATGTAAACGTCCTAAGAATAATGGATATGGGTTAATATTTTTTATTTGTATTAAGCATGATTTGTACCAAAAAATTCAATACATTTGCAATTTAATAAGTTAGCTATTTTTTATACCTTTATAAAAAGTCGTTTGTAAAAAAAAATGACACTTTATTGGGTTGTGCTGTCAACGTTTTGCCGCCAAAGCAATGGCAATGTGCCAATAAAATTATTAATATATTGATATTAAAGCATTAATAAAATGTGTCCGGGCGTATGTTAAGCCGATGCCTTTAAGCGCCAAGAGGTGGGCTGCTCATTTCAAGCCCTGTCAATTTTTATTAAACACCAGGCCGTTGACGGTAAAAAAATAGCCCGCCCCACCAATCGGCTTGGCTAATTTATCCCTATGTCCAAAAAATTGGAGCCTGAACCGCTAACGCTAATTGCAATAGATGGCGCAAAAACCATAAGTTATTGAAAGTGATTTGTAAAAAAGCCACTTATTTAGAATAGGGTAGATTATGCGCTTTTTAAAAAAACAGGGGTATTTTGCCAGCTTTTTTCACGGTTGTAAAAAAAACCGACAAATTATTGGTTTTGTAGGGGTTAGGGTTTGGCCGCTTTGGCTATTATCCGTGTCCTTGCTATTTGTCCGATTAGGTATATATTGAAATTTCAACAAAACTATAATTAGAAAACAGCAGGTTAAGGTATGAAAATAGTGTATAGCTTCTTGATGGTTGTTGCGGGTATCGCCTTGGTCTATAGCATTATGGTGTTTTTGCCGATGTTCTTCACTTATTTGTCTAACGGTA
>JACXTQ010000273.1 GCA_016919605.1 Methylovulum sp. | reverse complement strand
GGGGTATATTTTAAAAGCCATATATCGGGCTAGGTTGGCGGCATAATAGCCTAAAATGGCCTTTAAACAGCCCCTTGCAAATAACCGTAAACAGCCGCCAAAATTTCGGCCTCATCGGACAGTGACACGCCTAAAAATGGGCGGGCGACAATCCCCGCGTCAGGGCGGCCAAATTGGTGGGTGGCGGCATACACTTCGTTGCTGCCAAATTCCAGCGTGTCGTCGGTCGGCGGGTTGTAATGCAAGCCATCCATCAGATAGCCGTCCAGCACCAAGATTTTGTCGTAGTTATATTCTTTTTCTTGGACATACTTGATCGTCAATAAGTCCCAATGCTCGCCGTCCGGGCTGACTTCACGCTCAAAACGGTCACGGTGGCTGATTAACAGCAGTTCGCCAATATCCCGCAACACCGGTTGCAAATGCTGGCCAGCCATCAATAAGGCGCGTAAGCCCGCGTCAATCTCACGGCTGTCAACGGTGACGGATGCACCAGCCATCAATAATTGCCGGACATAAAGGCCTCCGCATCGGGCATAGCCCTCTGCTTAGGCGTATACCGGATGCCTTGGTCATCCTTATAAGGGCTACGGTGCTGGTTAGTGCCCGACCATAAATCAGCGGGTATCGCTACCGGGAATGCCTTACAGCGCTGTCCGCCCAGAAAATGCTCACAAAACCGGCAATTGTCTTGGTATCTATGGATCATAAATCAGGCCCGTGTAATTTTTGGTACAGTGTGACTATTTCAGCATCAAAATGCTTGCCTATCAACAGGCCGGCAAACGTTTCGGCCACAAATTCGGCGGGGCCATCGGCGGCATACAAGCTAACCCGTCCGGCAACACTAGCCTCAGCCGCCGATAACTCCCCGGCCAAGGCTGACTGATAGGCTGCCGGAGCGCGCCGGTAATGCGCCAAATGCCCTAATTCGTGGTGCAGTATATGCCGTTCATGGCCTGTTGACCATACGCCTTTTGCCTGCTGCGCCACCGCGTCGGCCAGCGGGTTATCCCAATGCGGATAAAACGGGTTTAAAAATAAGTAAGTCTCTTGGGTGGTTGGGTGGGGCAAAAATGCCGCCACCAAACCTTCCAGCGGTTCATTTGATTTAGCCGCCCATTGCCCGAACGCCTGACCATGCACCAAAACGTTATCAGGCAACGGCAACCCACGCGCCGAAAGTTCCGATAAGCCGGCATTTACAAATTTGGCGATGTTTCTATGCTGTTGGTAGTCAACATTTTTTACCCCAAGGGTCATCGCGGCCTGTTCGTCCATCTCCATGCCGGATTTGATGAGGGCTTTCAACTGCCCGCCAATGTCTGGCGGCAAGCCGTCAATCTTACGCGTGACCGCCGCCGTGGCCTGGGCGCTTAATGACGCGCCGGGCGTATAATCCCAAAAGGGCTGGATGCCCTTAGGAAACGTATGCCAATCCCCGGTTTTTGGGTCTTTCCAATCATAAGTGCCATCATTAGGCAGCACGGTACTGTAATGTTTGCCCGTGGTCGGGTCTGTCCATTCGGTGGTATTGGGATCAATAGGCTTGCCCAGGCGTTGCAGGTCGCGCTCAGACAGCGTAAACATCGTACATTTGCAACCATAACCGTTCGGCGGGTAATGGGTTTTTACCCACGGCGAATCCACCGGCATAATCAGCCCGTCCCACGCCAAATGCTCGGCACGGGCCGTAAGGACGGCATGGGAGTGCTTATAGATCAGGTAAGGGCGGCTGGACTGGACGGCTTGGATTTGTTGCCACCGCCCCGCTTGGTAAGACGTGCGCAGGTTGGTCTCATAAATCACGCGGGTGCGCCAAGCCACCCCTTCATCGGAGCCTTCCCCCGTCCAGCCCGTCCAACCGCGCTTGGCGACAATATCGGCAAAATCCTTGCGGAATTCTGCCAACGTGGTGCCCAGTTCATGCGCCTTGCTCATGGCCTCATGCAAATCGGCCAACAAGTCGGCCTTGACCGCCCCCGCCACCACAAACGTGGTGTCGTGCATTTCGCGCTGCAAATCATTCCAACTTGTGGACGGCATAGGCCGTTTGGCGTTGAAAAATTGGACTTGTTGGTCGAAAGGGATGGAGCCGTAGTTTATAGCCATAATTAGCAAATGTAAGGTGCTTCTGCTATCCAATAATAGGGATAGCAGCCTTCTTTAGTTTGGCATTTTAAATTAGGCTGGCTGGGATCGTTAACGACATAAAAACAATCAACCATAACTATCTCTTGTAGTTTTTTGATTGAATTACTACAGCCTAATAAATGACTGCTCTGCACCGCCGTAGCTAAACAATATAGGACATAAATATTATTCATTGTTTTATTTCAACCAACTAATGGTGCCGTCCGGCAATTCAGGCAGGGGCATCCAATGGGTCGGCTCGAACGAGAGCACATAAACCCCATAACAAACCCAAGACCCCTTTTTTACGCTCCACCAGGCAACCAGCATTTCCGGCGGCTCTTCTTTGGTTTCGTCCTCATTAATGCGCCTATAATTTTCAAGCGCCAAAATCCGTGTGCCATCTTTGGGCGCACTATTTATTGCTTGCCAAACGGGTGTTATTTTGACTCCGCATAAACCACAATGGCCCATTATTGCCCCTCCGCCACATCATTCATCCCCGCCAAATAACTGGCGGTCAGTGCCTTAGCCAATACCTCCGCCAAGGCGGTGTCATCCATCTCAGGAAACAAGCCCGCCAATTTCTGCATGGCATCGGGCAAATCGTCAGCCGTGTCGAGCATGGCGCGGATCGTGACCAGCATCGTATCAATGGCGGGCTGGGCAGTTTTGCCCAATAACCCCAGCATGTCGCCCGGCGGGTCAGCCGGGGTTGCCTGACTGGCAACGCCCGCCGCTTCAGTCAAAGTGACGGATTCCGGCTGGCCTGTATCCGCTCCTGCCGCCGCATCAGTCCCTTGCTCTAAAATAGCCGCCAGTTCTTTTTCCGCGTCAAACCCGACCCCCAATTGCCGCGCTATCGAGCCAATAATGGCAATGGCGGTTATTTGGCTCAACAACCCGGCCTGGATGGCACTGGCCGCCGCCATTGTGACTTGCTGCAACGCGGCGGCATATTTGGCGGTGTCCTTAGCGACCATTTCCGGCCACTCCACATAAATGTGGTAAATCGGGTCGGCTAAATCCGGCTCCATGCCGTTATGCGCCAATTCCCATTGCCTTAAAACATACCGGCCTATCTCCACCAGAATATGCCCGATCAGCATTTGCCGCATCGACATCACCTTAAACGTCGGGCCGCTCATATCTTCACCCGTCGCGCGGTTGACATCACCGGCACCGCCAAACCAATGCTCCGGTATGGTGCCGCCGCCTAAGATATGGTTCCTAAACAGCTTGGCCGTCAAATCCGTATCATTAGCGGCGATATTTGGGCTTTGCGCTTGCCATTCTTCCGAATCGTTATGGACACGCACACTGCCAGGCTTCGGTGGCCGGATGCTCTTGGCCTTTTTGTTGACATCATCCTCGGTCGCCCCGCGTAGGGTCACGTCCCACATAAAGGCCCGCAAAAACTGCACCCTATCCAATTCGCCAAACATGAATTGGTCGTAACTGTCCAGCCAATCGGTCTGCGACAACAAATCGCTGCACCCGCGCCGACTGCTCGACAAATCGTTGATACAAAAATAAAAGCAGTCGCCATCACTGAATGTCTGGCGGATGTCTTGCGTCCGTTGCGTAAACAGCTCATCTTCGGAGCCGTTGACAATGACGCGGTAACGCTTACTGACCCCTTTTTTATTCCTGGCCGTCACGATACCAATGGGCTGCTCGCCATTGTCAGGATCAACCACGACCGTCTCGATCAAACCCGGATCCAGATAGCCCAACCGTACCGCGCCTGAAAACTCATTAACAAACGTCGGCCAGCATTGCTCGCCGTATAACGCCAGCTCACGCACCTTCTTAATCAGCTTGATGTTCATGCAATTGACCGGATGGTGCCAAAAGGCATCAATCTGTTTCTGCACTATTTCGTCATCCGCCCTCAGCTTGCAGCCGTCAGCCAAAATATAGGCGACCGGCAACTCGATCAGCCGGTTGGCCAGCAAGTTAGTCCGCCACAAATACACCGCCAAGTCCTGCATTCGCCGCTGGGTCATTGGCGCGAGGTCGCGCTTGGCATCCCCAGACAGAGGCCGCCAATCGGCATCATCTTGGTCTATCATCGTGCCGGCAGCCGTGTATTGGGCTTCACGCAAAGTCGTGTCGGCCTGTTCCGTTGTCCATAGTTTTTGCCACCAATTCATCATCTGTTCCTTAATAGTGCCTTGCGGCGGTTGGTGAGGCCATCCGGCAGATAAGTGTCGTTACCGTCATCATCCACCGTTTGCCCAGCGGACGGCGGCGACAAGAAGCTGGCGTAATAAGCCAGAGCCTTACTGATCGCGCTGTCGCCGTGGCGTTTTTTACCGTCAGTGGCATCCGTCTTGGCCTTAGGCAAACAGATAATGCCGTTAATCACCTGCAAGGCGCGGAGGTCACTGGCTTGGTCGGCATCGGCGGGAATGGTCAGCTTGCCGTCTTCAAAAGCCGCCTTAAAACGGGGCATATTCTCCAAATACCAGCCTTGGGAGAGCTGTATCTCTTGGATGCGCGTGGAACCATAGCGGTGCCGGGCTTGTTCCGCCAGATACGACCCGTTGCCGCCCTTATCCAACGCCCCGCCAATCAGCCCCGGCAAACGGTCAACGATGTAAAACAGCACCTGTTCCTGCTGTTTAAAGGGCATATTGCGCATTTCAACGCTAAACGGCACGGTGCGGTCAAGATTGCTTTCAATCACCATCGGGTCAATCACCGTCAAGTCAGACACGCGGCCAAAGTCCTCGCCGAAACAATGCTGCCTACGGCTATCGAGTTTTTCCAACACCGGCAATAAGTTTTCTACACACCAATCGTGTATTTCCGCCACCCGCAAATGCTCTGGCCATTCGTTAAATGCGTCGTCTTTTTCCAGTCGGATAACAGGGTAGTCCTGGCTCATCCGCGCCTCAATCAATACCCGGCTCAGGGCGGAGCCGCCCGATTTGCTGGGGATACAAAAATACTCTTCATCCGCCGACTCGCGGCTGGGGGCATTGGCGATGGTCTTCGCCCGCCATGCTGCCTCGGCGGCTTCGCTCCATACCTTACCTGTGACAAAGCAAATGCGCCGGAACAGGCCGTCGGCCAGCGCGTCATCTAAAGTGATACGGTGGACGCTATATGGCTTGCGCCCGGCGCGGGCATCATCAACGTAGTGGTTATAGTCGTTGTCCACCCCATTATGGGTGCTGATAATGCGCACCCGTGCGCCCCACATGGTCAAGGCCATCGCAGCCTTCAGCAGTTCGTGCAGCGAGTCGTGATACGCGGCCTCATCAATGACCACATCCCCCTGCATCCCCCGCAAGTTGCTGGGGCGCGAGGAAAGGGCGGCAATTTTGCAACCGGAATGGGGGAAACGGATGGTATAAGTGAGGATGTCCTTTTTGCCGTCTTCATCCTTAAATAACGATTGCGCGACAACGCCCGCCAATTGGTTGAAGTC
>JACXTQ010000037.1 GCA_016919605.1 Methylovulum sp. | reverse complement strand
ACCCCTGCTTTTTCGGGTACTCCAGGTTTTTCAGCAGGCCAAGCAGGTGATGGTGAACAATCACCCACATCAATACCTAAATCCAGCTTTATTGATGAAGAAAGCGGCTTCATTTCGCAAGAGTTTGGCACACAAAACCACCCTTACACGACTTCCTTGGTTAACCTCAAAAACGACATAGCCAGTAAACGCTATCCTAATAGCGCGACAGGCAAGCTGTATTTCAATATCGGCTCATTGACTTATGTCTGTTCCGCTTCATTAATCAAACCGGGCGTTATTGTCACTGCCGCCCATTGCGTCGCCAGTTTTGGCGATTCCAGTTTTTATTCCAATTGGCTTTTTGTGCCTGCACTCAATGGCTCGACCGCCCCTTATGGCAGTTGGACTGCACAAAATGCTTGGGTAAAGACTTCTTACTATAACGGCACTGATTCTTGTGCGGTGTCTGGTGTAGTGTGCACCAATGATGTCGCCGTTATCAAATTAGCTCCAATTAATGGCAAATATGCAGGCACTAAAGCAGGCTGGTATGGCTATGGTTGGAATGGTTATAGTTATACGTCTTTCTTAGGCACCACTTCCGCACAGATTTCGCAATTAGGTTATCCGCAAGCGATCAACAGTGGTACCGCCATGTTGCGCACCGACTCTTTGGGTTATGTCAGTAGCAACTATTCAGGCAACACGGTCATCGGTTCCCTGCAAACGGGCGGTTCCAGCGGTGGCCCTTGGTTGGTCAATTTAGGCATGACACCCTCGCTCAGTGGTACAAACTTTGGTTCCGCAGCCAACCATAATATTGTTGTTGGTGTGACTAGCTGGGGCTATTCCTCAGACGCGCCCAAAGAACAAGGAGCCAGCCCCTTTACGAGCAACAATATTGTCTCGTTGGTCAACTCAGCTTGCCCAACAACAACGACACCAGGTTGTTAAATAAACCGCTTTAACTAAAAAATGGGCATGATTTGAGTTGAACAGCTTCACATTCCAGAAACTGGTATCCATAGATTCTGGCTTTGAAACAAGCTTATTTTATGCCCATTCCTAAGCCATCTGCTTAGGCGGTTATGGTGTATTGAACCCGCCGTGCCAAAGCCGGGTTATTTCCTCGGCAGCCACGGGTTGGCTAAAATAGTAACCTTGGGCGTAGTAACATTGCCTGTTGATAAGAAATTCAAGTTGCGCCTTAGTTTCCACACCTTCGGCGATCACCTCTAAATTTAGCCCATGAGTCATGGCGATGATGGCGGTGACTATGGCGGCATCATTAGTGTCGGTCACAACGTCACGGACAAAAGACTGGTCGATTTTGACCCTATCAATAGGCAGCCGTTTGAGATAGCTCAACGATGAATAGCCGGTACCAAAATCGTCAATGGAAATTTGCACGCCCAAGACCTTAAGTTCGTTAAGAACAATGAGGACGGCGTTTTTGTCGGACATCATGATGTTTTCGGTAATTTCCAACTCTAGCAACGCCGCCGGAAACCCAGTTTCAGACAACACCTGCTTCACCTTTTCCGCCAACTGGGATTGCTGGAATTGTACCGCTGACAAATTAACGGCAACCCGCAAATTTTGTAAACCTTGCTCCAACCATTGCTTGCCCTGGGTACAGGCGGCCATCAGCACCCAATCACTAATGGTGATGATAAGCCCTGATATTTCTGCAACCGGAATAAACTCCGCCGGTGAGACATGGCCTAGCTCCGTGCTGTGCCAGCGCAACAACGCTTCCACCCCAACCATTTTGCCTGTCTGCAAATCTACTTGCGGTTGATATTTAAGCTGGAATTGATCCCGCTCCAAAGAACGCCCCAATACCGAAATTAGGCTCATCTGCCTTTGTACGACAGCGTTCATTTGTGGGGTAAAAAATTGAAAATTATTGCGGCCACTATTTTTGGCATGGTACATGGCGGTGTCGGCATCACGTAACAATTCGCCAATATCCACAGAGTCATCTGGATAAACGCTAATGCCGATACTGATGCTGATAAATATTTCCTGTCCGTTTATTTTAAAAATAGGCTGTAACGCGTCCTTAATTTTTTGGGCGACCACTATGATGCTCTGCACATCAATAATGCCGGGGAGTAAAATAAGAAATTCGTCACCCCCTAAACGGGCGACCGTATCGCTTTCGCGGATACACTGTGTCAGCCTAGTAGCGGCGGCTTTTAACAGTTCATCACCGACAGCATGGCCGAGCGAATCGTTAACATGCTTAAAATTATCAAGGTCTGCAAAAATAATCGCCAGCTTGTTCTGTTGCCGATGGCTATTGGCTAAGGCTTGGCGAATCCTATCATACGCCAGTTCGCGGTTCGGTAAGCCCGTGAGCGGATCAAAATGGGCCAATTGGTATAAATGCTGTTGCCCCCGCTTGATTTCCTGGATTTCGCGGGCATTATCCAAAATTAAGGACAAAGACGTGGCAAAACTCATGGCCAGCAATTCATCTTCGGGCAAAAACGGGGTGCCGTCGATTTTGTCACACAGATAAATACGGCCATAGACACGGCCTAAATTAGAGATGGGCACAGCTAATAGCGAGGTCATAGGCGGGTGGTTGGCCGGAAAACCCACGCTACGCGAATCTGTCGCCAAATCATCCAAGCGGATAGCGCTATTTTCATGGATAACCGCCCCTAATAAGCCCCGCCCCTCCGGGAGTTGGCCTATGCCGTTGATTTGTGTCTCACTCATACCCGTATGCAGGAAATGAGTCAATTTTTTGTTTTCGTCAATGATGCCCACGGCGCCGTAACGCGCTTGTAATAACTGGCACAAGGCTTCAATACCGGATTGCAAAATATCATTCTCAATTTGGGTGTGCGCCAAGACATTCAATAATGTTCGGGATGCCTGATGCAACTCGCTCAAACGCACCGACCATAAGGCCAGCTTTTGGTGGTCTTCGGCAATTTGTAGGTTAAGTTCTTGAGTCCGGGTCAACAACTCCCGCTCACGCTTAAGTAACGCCTTAAGAACGCTGGTGCGGGTAACTACCCCAACAAAATGGCTGTCAGCGTCAATGACCGCAAGAGCCTCGGTAAAGCCGTTAAAAAAAATCTCGACTTGGTTTAATGGTGTTTTTGCCTTAATAGGCGCTAAAGGGTGCGGATTGACTAAATCTGCAAAAATGCGTTGCGGTGCAAACGAAATGTCCATATCGGTGACCAAACCTTGAAACTCGCCCTCTTTATCCCCTAGTGTTTCGGTTGAGAAGACCGCATAGACAGTGCCGGCGACACGGTTAGGTGCTGGCCTGCTATCGGCGCGTACTAAGATAACGTTGTCGGCATAGGCGTCGGCGGCCAGCAGTTCTTTCATAAAGCCTTATATAAAAATAATAGGGGCAAGTTTTTTAGCATTGATAGTCAATTGATTGGCGATTAAAGCTTAACTGGACAAGGTTATAGCTCGGTTTCAAACAAGACTTCCACGTCCAGTTCAAGATAAAGTATTTCGTCTTCCCCCATAAATGGCTTGATGCTCCTAAGGACAAATTCTATTAGTTTGTCTTGTGAGATACGTTTTAACAAGGTTTTCCTAATCAGAATATCTTGGATAACATCATCATTTATCTCAATATGTTCAAAAGGTGTAGCCACCAGCAATTCTAAAGCCTGACGCATCGCCCTACTGCCAATAGGCGAATTTTTTCCCAATACTAAGCCATCACGGAAAGGCGGTAAAACGAACTCTTTAATGCGTGTCTGGATAAAATGTTTACTGTTTCTCACAGATTGAATCTCTTTGTAAAAATGGTTTTCAGATTGAAAACCAATAAATACCCTGAATTGGATAAGTCAATTCTAATTGATTAGCTTAAGGGTGACTATTTATATTTCCGCCCTACCCTTAGCGTTACGGCCTTTCTAAAGTAAAAAACCTAAGATGGCAGATTCAAGCCACATAGCTCTTCTAAAGCGCAATCAAATGAATTTTTATCGCATCTAAACCCCATTGCTGAGGCTAGGGTAGGAATTTTTTCGGCACGTTTACTGTCCACACGAATTTACCCAATTAACGTACGCTAATAAATTCGGCATATCTGCCTTTCCTGTTAAAATACCGCATATTTTAACAACGCCAGTGCCTACTTGCCTTAACCACGCTTTTCTATCGCGAAAACCCGTCCTGCATACACCGGATTCCTCCTAATGAGTACATTACTTAAACTTTTTCAAGATTCGTCTTCTTTATATGGCAGCAATGCCGGTTTTATTGAAGATTTGTACGAACGCTTTCTGGAAGACCCAGAATCCATTGAACCTAGCTGGCAACAACACTTTAAATCCCTACATCCCAATACCGATTTTGAAACCGCCCATAGCCCGATTGTCGAGCGTTTTGCCAAACTGGCGATCAAATCCCCAAACCGTCTGGCACAAATCCAAGGCTTTACCGAAGAAAGTGTTAAAAAACAATCGGCGGTCGCACGGATAATCAACCATTATCGGGTGCGTGGGCATCAGATTGCCAGCAACAATCCGCTAGGCAAAACGATGCCACCGCCGTTGGATATGGAGCCGTCTTATTATGGCCTGTCCGAACCGGACATGGACACCCTGTTCGACACGGGCGCGCTCTACGGTGTCAGCAAACTGCCCTTGCGGGATATTTTGGCGCACCTGAAAAGCATTTACTGCGGCAGCATCGGCTCCGAGTACATGCACATAGACGACACCAATATCCGCCGCTGGTTTATCAATCGGCTGGAAAGCACTAAATCCTACGGCACGCTGGATGCGGATAAAAAACGCTGGACGCTGCAATTGCTGACCGCTGCCGAAGGTATAGAAAGCCATTTGCAAAACAAGTTTGTCGGCCAAAAACGCTTTTCTTTGGAAGGCGGCGAGGCCTTGATTCCGGTGCTTGACGAGCTGATCCAGCGTTCGGGCGAAAAAGGCGTTAAGGAAATTGTCATCGGCATGGCGCACCGGGGTCGGCTTAATGTCTTGGTCAATATCCTTGGCAAAAGCCCCGCCAGCTTATTCGAGGAATTTGCCGGACACTTCACCTTAGTGCCAGGGATGCGCTCAGGGGATGTCAAATACCACATGGGCTTTTCCTCCAATATCGACACCCCTGGAGGCCCTGTGCATTTGGCCTTGGCCTTTAACCCCTCGCATTTGGAAATCATCAATCCGGTGGTGGAAGGCTCGGTACGGGCGCGTCAAGACCGGGCTGGCAAAGACGGCCATAGCACGGTGATTCCAGTGCTGATCCACGGTGACGCGGCGTTTGCAGGCCAAGGCATTGTCATGGAAACGCTGAACATGTCGCAAACCCGCGCCTTTTACACCGGCGGGACTATCCATATTGTCATCAACAACCAAATTGGCTTTACTACCAGCAACCCGCTGGATGCCCGCTCCACCCCCTATTGCACCGATGTCGCGCGGATGATCCAAGCACCGGTGTTCCATGTCAACGGCGATGACCCCGAAGCGGTACTGTTTGTCACCCAATTGGCGGTCGATTTCCGTATGACCTTTAATCGGGATGTGGTCATTGATTTGATCTGTTACCGCCGTTTAGGGCATAACGAAGCTGATGAGCCAGCGGCAACCCAGCCGTTGATGTACAAAAAAATCCGTAAGCATAAGCCCATCCGCAAATTGTATGCGGACAAGCTCATTGCCGAAGGTATCATCACCTCGGCGCAAGCCAAGGACATGGCCCAAGCTTACCAAGATTTGCTGGAAGCCGGAAAAATTGTCTCCAGGCCAGTGTTGGACAGCCGTAGTTACTCGTACTCAACGCAGTGGAACCAGTTTATCAACAAACATTGGAACATGCCTTGCAACACCGCTATTTCGCTGGATCGCCTGCGTTTTTGCAATGACCGGATGCAACGCCTGCCCGCAGGTTTTGAATTGCACCCAAGAGTTGCCAAAGTCATGGAGAACCGCCGGAAAATGGCGGCGGGTGCGATGCCTTTGGATTGGGGATTTGCCGAAAATATGGCCTACGCTTCGCTGTTGATGGAAAAATACAAAGTTCGCCTGACCGGGCAAGATGTCGGGCGCGGCACCTTTGTCCACCGTCATGCCGTGCTGCATAACCAAATCAACAATAAAACCCATACCCCTATCAAGCATTTGGATAAGGATCAAGGACGGGCGCAAGTGTTTGATTCGTTGCTGTCCGAAGCCGGGGTGTTGGGCTTTGAATACGGTTATAGCACCACTACGCCGAACACTTTGGTGATCTGGGAAGCCCAATTTGGCGATTTCGCCAATGGCGCCCAAGTCCTGATTGACCAATTTATCAGCTCAGGCGAAACCAAATGGGGGCGGCTGTGCGGGCTGGTGATGCTGTTGCCACACGGTTTTGAAGGCCAAGGCCCCGAACATTCTTCGGCGCGGCTGGAGCGTTATCTGCAATTGTGTGCCGAACACAATATGCAGGTGTGTACGCCCACCACCCCGGCGCAAATCTTCCATTTGTTACGGCGGCAATTGCTGCGGCCTTACCGCAAGCCCTTAATCGTGATGAGCCCGAAAAGTTTGCTGCGCCATAAATTGGCGGTGTCCACGTTGGAAGATCTGACTTCTGGTGAATTCCAAACCATTATTGGCGAACAGGATGCACTGGCACCGAAAAAAGTCACCCGCTTGGTGTTGTGCGCGGGTAAAGTCTATTACGACTTGTTGGAAACCCGCCGCGAAGCCGATCTCAAACATGTCGCCATCGCAAGGATTGAGCAACTGTATCCTTTCCCGCTGGACTTGTTTAAAGCCGAATTGGCCAAGTATCCGAATTTGAAAGAATTTGTCTGGTGTCAGGAAGAACCCAAAAACCAAGGGGCTTGGTATAATTCCAGCCACCATTTTATCGATAACCTACCCGCCTCTATTAAAGTCACTTACGCAGGCCGCGAACCTTCCGCCTCCCCCGCTGTCGGTAGCTTTCATGTACATATCGAACAACAAAAAGCCGTCGTCCAGACAGCCCTTTATGGAAAATCTTCAGGAAAATAAACATGAGCATTGAAGTCTTAGTCCCCAATTTACCCGAATCCGTAGCCGATGCCACTTTAATCCATTGGCACAAAAAAGCCGGTGATCCTGTCAACAAAAACGAAGCGTTAGTTGATTTGGAAACCGACAAAATCACCTTGGAAGTCACTGCTCCTGAAGCCGGTATCCTCAGCCAAGTGTTAAAAGAAGACGGCGCGATAGTAACCAGTAACGAAGTGCTGGCACTGATCAGCATCGCCCAGGCCGCTGACGAAAAACCCGCTACGGTACAACCGGAACCGGTTGTCGCCGCTATTCCGTTAAGCCCTTCGGTGCGCCGCCTGATTAGCGAAAACACCTTAGATCCTGCGCAAATCACCGGTACCGGCAAAAGTGGCCGCTTGACCAAAACTGACGTGCTAGAGCATTTGCACAAACAACCCGTCGAAGCCGCACCTAAGCCCGAACCGGTAGCGGTGGCGGTGGCAGTGGCTCCGAAAGAGCCGCCACCAACACCTGCCCCAGCTCCAGCCAGTGTGCCGAATACAGGTGCGGTCGCCACCACCGTCACTACGCCGCCTTCTAACTTGCGCCCCGAACAACGTGTCGCCATGACTCGTCTACGCGCCAAAGTGGCCGAACGTCTGTTGCAAGCGCAACAAAATGCCGCCATGTTGACCACATTCAATGAAGTCAACATGCAAAGCGTCATTGACTTGCGCAACCAATATAAAGGCCGTTTTGAAGACAAGCATAAGGTCAAACTGGGCTTTATGTCGTTTTTTGTCAAAGCCTCTATCGAAGCGTTGAAAAAATTCCCGGCCATTAACGCCTCTATTGATGGCAATGACATCATTTAT
The DNA here is from genome assembly GCA_016919605.1 of Methylovulum sp. GTDB lineage: Bacteria > Pseudomonadota > Gammaproteobacteria > Methylococcales > Methylomonadaceae > Methylovulum. The sequence goes on along the minus strand of JACXTQ010000037.1, from coordinate 831 downwards.
CACGGTTACTATGATTTAGGCATTGCCGTCAGTACCCCGCGCGGCCTGATTGTGCCCGTCCTGCATGATGCCGACCAATTGGATTTTGCCGGTATTGAAAAATGTATCGTTGATTATGGCGAAAAAGCCCGCTCTGGTACTTTGACTTATGACGACCTCAAAGGTGGTACATTCACTATCACCAATGGCGGCGTGTTCGGCTCCATGCTCTCAACCCCCATCCTCAATCCGCCACAATGCGCCATCTTAGGGATGCACGCGATTAAGGAGCGGGCGGTGGTGGAAAACGGCCAAATCGTCATTAGGCCGATTATGTATTTGGCCCTCTCTTATGACCATCGCCTGGTCGATGGCCGTGAAGCCGTGCAGTTTTTGGTAACTATTAAAGAATGCTTGGAATCTCCCGCCCACCTACTGTTAAATATCTAAACTTATGCCAAAAATATCCCCGAATTATGATGTCATCGTCATCGGTGCTGGCCCTGCGGGTTACTCCAGTGCCATCCGCTGTGCCCAGCTCGGCTTAAAAACAGCATGTGTTGATCATTGGCGTAATAAAAAGGGGCAGCGTATTTTGGGCGGCTCGCACCTAAATTCCGGTTGCGTCGCCTCCATCACGCTACTGGAATCGGCAAGGCTGTACCATTCGGTCAACCATGAACTAAAAAAGCATGGGATTCATGTTGACAATATCAGTATTGATATTGCCGCGATGATCCAGCGCAAAGATACTATCATTGATGCGCTAGGGCATAAGATCACCGAGTTGTTCAATCAGCATAAGGTCGATAGCTTTCATGCCACCGCCAAACTGATTAAGCCACGGCAATT
>JACXTQ010000272.1 GCA_016919605.1 Methylovulum sp. | reverse complement strand
GCAAGGACACCAGCAAGTCGATTAACGTAGATAATCAAGTGCCACCACGCACCAGCAATAGCGTTTTTCTGCCTGCTAAAGAAGTGTTGTCGCTGCATCATATTATTTTAAAATCGCGTGAACAGGATAAGCTCTTTGGTTTCGATGACACTTATCTTGATTTGGCCCGTGCTTTGCGGCAAGTGCCTATAGTTGAATGGTCTGTGACGGGAGAAGGATTTAAAGAGAAGCGATTATCACAGAAAGCGTTCCTTGCAAATATTCAGTTTGGCCCATCCCGCAAGCAACTGGAAGCCATCTTAGGCGGTAAAATCCAGTATGATGAAGAATCACTGCGGTGGCTGTTCAAAAAAGGCAATCAGAAGTTTCCTATTGGGGTGACGGCAGAGGGGATTAAAAAAATAGCTATCCTCGACACCTTACTAAGCAACCGTTATCTTGACACCCAATCCGTTATTTTTATGGACGAACCGGAGGCGGCCTTGCATCCGGTCGCCATCGGCAAATTATTGGATATTGTGGCCGATCTCGCAGGATATGGCATTCAATTTATCATCGCCAGCCACTCGTATTTTGTGGTGAAAAAATTATATTTGCTGGCCCAAGAACGGGGTATATCCATCCCCGTGCTGTCTAAGGAAGGCGATAAGTGGCAATTGTCCGATTTACAGGATGATATGCCTGATAATCCGATCATCAACGAATCGATTCGGCTGTATGAGGAAGAAGTCGGTTTGGCTTTTACATGAGCGATGCGTTTATTACCGAATCCGGCATGACGTTTGGCCCCCATGCTGAGGGCTATCGTTTTGATATTGAGCAATCCGCCACGATTAGGCTGCTTAATAAACAGGCAAAAACCAACGAGGGCATAAAGCCAGTCGAATTTTTGTTGCTGCGCATGGATAATGGCAAGCCTACTATTTGGATAATAGAAGCAAAAAGTAGTGCTCCTCAGCCCAAAAGCCAAGATGATTTTTCTCAATATGTTAAAGACATCAAGGAAAAGTTCAGCAATTCATTGGATGTGTTTATGGCTCTTTACTTAAAAAGGCATTCCACTTATGCAGAGTTGTCCGAAGTTTTTTGCGCCCTTGATATGGCTAAAGTTGACTTTCGGTTGGCGTTAATCATTAATGGCTTTGAAAAAGCGTGGTTGCCGCCGTTGCAAGATGCGTTTAGCAAAGCCCTTAAAACCACCGTCAAAGTCTGGGCATTGGCACCGGCTTCGGTTGTGGTCATGAATGCTGACATGGCGTGTGCTTATGGCTTGATTAACCCGCCCGGTATCCTGCCACCGTAACTATTATCTGCATAATTTGGAGGCGACATGAAAAAAATCCCCATTGGTATCAGCAGTTGTTTGCTGGGTGAAGCTGTCCGTTTTGATGGCGGCCATAAACGTGATGCGTATATTGTTGGCACTTTGGGGGAGTTTTTTGAATTTCATCCGTTCTGCCCGGAAATGGCTATCGGCCTAGGCGCACCGCGCCCAACTTTGCAGTTGGTCAAAACTGATGGTGCTGTCCGCTGTGTCGGTGTTAAAGATGCCAGCCAAGATGTCACCGACCGCTTACGCGATTATGCGGCGCAAGAACAGCCTATCTTTGCCGACTTATGCGGCTACATCTTAAAAAAAGATTCGCCTAGCTGCGGTATGGAACGGGTAAAAGTGTATAGCAACGGCCAGCCGCGTAAAGAAGGCGTGGGCATTTATGCCGCCGAACTGTTGCGCAATAATCCGCTGTTGCCCGTGGAAGAAGAAGGCCGCTTGGGCGATGCCAGCTTGCGCGAGAACTTTATCCAGCGCGTGTATGTGTTTTACCGCTGGAAACACTTATTGGCGGAAGGCTTAAGCGTTAACGCCCTGATGACCTTTCATGCCCGGCATAAGCTGATTATCATGAGCCATGCCGATTATCACGAGCTAGGGCACTTGTTGGCCAACCATAATAAAGGCGATCTTGAAGAAATGGCGGCGCATTACATCGGGCAATTAATGGCCTTGCTGAAGATAGTCGTCAACCGTTCCAACCACGTCAACGTCTTACAGCACATCCAAGGGTATTTAAAAAAAGAACTCAGCCCTGACAATAAGGCCGAATTGTCCGAAGTTATCGAGCGTTACCGTATCGGCGAAGTGCCACTGATTGTGCCACTGACCTTGCTTAAGCACCATTTTCGTAAGTATCCCGACCCTTATATCGAGAACTCTTACTATATGTCGCCTTATCCACAAGAGTTACGCCTGATTAATCAATTGTAACATTGGCTTGATAGTTGCCTTTATTTTGAGTATGCCGCTTAGCGTAATTTACTGGCCGTTGGTACAATTGCCCTATTTATAGGGTAATTGTTACCGACAACGGCCCTATAAATAGGGTAAATTGCTTTCCTCCCTCCTTCTCTCTTAATTGACACTCTCCAGATTATGAACATACAACAAAAAGCGCATCCTTGGCATGGTATCAGTACAGGCGACAATCCGCCGAATATCGTGACCGCCTTTATCGAGATGGTCCCCACCGATACCGTCAAGTATGAAATCGACAAAGCCAGCGGCTACCTTAAAATTGACCGCCCGCAAAAATTCTCCAACACCGTGCCGACCTTGTACGGTTTTATCCCGCAGACCTATTGCGCCGAACAAGTGGCCGAATTTGCCCAATTAAAATCCGGTAAAAAAGTGGCGAAAGGCGATGGCGACCCGCTGGATATTTGCGTCCTGAGCGAGCGTACTGTCACCCACGGCAACATCATTTTGCAAGCCATCCCTATCGGTGGTTTCCGCTTATTGGACAGAGGCGAGGCGGACGACAAAATTATTGCCGTCATGAAAGGTGATGAGTTTTATCGGCAATGGAATGATGTTTCAGACTGCCCCGAATCCTACATCAACCGTTTGAAACATTATTTTTTGACCTATAAAAACCTGCCCGGTGAAGTCGGCTCCTGTGAAATCACCAACGTTTACGGACGTGAAGAAGCCCACGAAGTTATCCGGCGGTCATTGCAGGATTATCAAAACCATTACGGTGTCAGTCCGTGGATTAAAAGACGCGCCACCGATAGCGATTTGGCGTAAGCAAAGCCACGGCCATTATTATCAGTCGGTAGTCGGTAGGTTGGGGTGAGGTACGAACCCCAACACAACAGTCGTGTGTGTTGGAATGTTGGGGTTCGTACCTCACCCCAACCTACAGCCCTTTTTATCTTGTTGCCGCACAAGCTACGCAAAACCTAAACAATTCGGCTAAAATGCACGTTTTGCTTAGGAGATGGCAATGTCCAAAAAAATCCATATACAACGCTATAGCGGCACGGCATTAATCCCTTTTATCCCCGAACTGGCACGGCTTAGGATCGAGGTGTTCCGCGACTTCCCATATCTCTACGATGGCACGCTGGACTACGAAAAAAAATACCTGCAAACCTACATCAATAACCCCGCCAGCGTCATTGTCTTGGCCTTGGATGGCGAAAAAGTCGTGGGCGCTTCCACCGCCTTACCCATGCGCGATGAAACCCCAGAGCTTAAGCAGCCGTTTTTGGACAATGGCTATGACATCAATGACGTGTTTTATTGCAGCGAATCCGTGCTGGATAAAAACTATCGCGGCCTAGGCATCGGCGTGCGTTTTTTTGAAGAACGCGAAGCCCACGCCGCCGACTTGGGCGGCTTTAAACACATTACCTTTTGCTGTGTCGAACGCCCCGCCGACCATCCCCGCCGTCCTGCCGATTATGTGCCGTTGGACGCATTCTGGAACAAACGCGGCTATTACAAACACCCCGAACTGCGTACCCAGTACATGTGGAAAGACTTGGACGATGAAGAAGAAACCGCTAAACCCATGACATTTTGGTTACAACATGAACGTTAAAATAGCCACCGCCCAATACGACATCAGCTTTCTTGACAACTGGCAAGCCTATCAGGACAAAAGCCAGCGTTGGGTGCAAACAGCCGCCGAACAAGGGGCAAAAATCCTGCTGTTCCCCGAATATGCCAGCATGGAACTGGCCTCCTTGTTTGGCGAAGCGGTCTATTCTTCACTCAACGGGCAACTGGCCGCCATGCAAACCGTGCATGACGACTTCCTGCGCCTGTTCCAAGGCTTGGCGCAACAGTATCAATGCCTAATTCAAGCCGGCACATTTCCAGTCCGGCTAGACTCTGGCGAATACCACAACCGTGCTTACTTATTTTTTGCCGATGGCACGGTCGATTATCAGGACAAACTGATGATGACCCGCTTTGAAAACGAGCATTGGCATATCCACAGCGGCCACGAACTAAAACTGTTTACCACCGACTACGGCAAAATCGCCATCAACATCTGCTACGACAGCGAATTTCCGCTATTAGCGCGGCAACAAGTCGAAGCGGGTGCGGATTTGATTTTAGTACCTAGCTGTACCGACACCTTAGCGGGGTATCACCGCGTCAAAATCGGCTGCCAAGCCCGCGCCCTAGAAAACCAGTGCTACGTCGTGCAAGCCTGCCTAGTCGGCCTGGCCCCGTGGTCAGAAGCCGTGGATGTCAATATCGGCGCTTCGGCGGTATACACGCCTGTTGATCGGGGATTCCCTGATAACGGAGTCTTAGCCTGTGGCGAACTCAACGCCGTGCAATGGGTGTATGCCGACCTATCCTTATCCGGCATCGCCACCGTCAGGGAACAGGGGCAAGTGTTTAACTTCCGCGATTGGCCTTTGCAACAGAGGGCGGAGTTGGTGGGGTAGGTTTATATTTTATATTATTGAAATTAAATACATATGCCATCGTTCCCCCGCCGGGGCGTACCCACAGGGCATAAATCACTGCCATTAAGTTAAGGTCGTAGTAAGTTAATCCGTTCGTGGTGAGCTTGTCGAACCATGACCGGATTAACCGTCCACCCTTCGACAAGCTCAGGGCGAACGGTTAATCCTATCTTGTTGAAATTACATGCACAAATCCTTAACTTAATGGCAGTGACGCTCCAGCGTGGGAACGATAGGAAACACCCAGCCCTGCTCTTCCCAATAACCTTTCATCATTAGGAAAACCCCTTGTTTGAACAAGTCTTTAAAAATATAGACGACATCCTGCACAAAGATGCAGGGTGCGGTAGCGAGTTGGATTATGTGGAACAAACCTCATGGGTTTTGTTTTTAAAATATCTGGACGATTTAGAAAAGGACAAAGCCACTGCCGCTGAACTGACGGGCAAAACCTACACCCCCATCATTGCGCCCGAATACCAATGGACAACCTGGGCCGCGCCCAAAGACAACCAAGGCAAGCTTGACGTGCATAACGCATTATCAGGCGATGACTTAACCCATTTTGTCAACCTCCAACTTTTCCCCTACCTTAAAAAAATTAACACGTCCGCCGATAGCCCCGACACCATCAATCAGAAAATAGGCGGGATATTTTCCGAATTAAAAAACCGCATCCAAAGCGGCTATAACTTGCGCGAAGTCATCAACCGCATTGATGAACTGCGCTTTAGAACCCATGCAGAAAAGCACGAAATGAGCCACCTGTATGAAGGCAAAATTAAAAACATGGGCAATGCCGGCCGCAACGGCGGCGAATATTACACCCCGCGCCCGTTAATCAAAACCATCGTTAAAGTCGTCGCCCCCGAAATAGGCCACACCATTTATGATGGCGCGGTGGGTAGCGCCGGATTTTTGTGCGAAGCCTTTGAATACTTAAAACATCCTTTGAACAGCGCAGGGCAGGTGCGCGAACTCACCACCACAGAGTATGAAACACTCCAAAAACACACCTTTTACGGCAAAGAAAAAAAATCCTTAGCCTATATCATCGGCATCATGAACATGATCTTGCATGGCGTGGAAGCCCCCAATATTATCCATACCAACACCTTGGCCGAAAACCTAAAAGATATACAAGAGAAAGACCGCTACGACATTGTGCTGGCAAATCCACCCTTTGGCGGCAAAGAACGCGCCGAAGTGCAACAAAACTTCCCCATCAAAACTGGCGAAACCGCTTCGCTGTTCTTACAGCACTTTATTAAAAGCCTAAAAGCCGGGGGCAAAGCGGGGGTGGTGATTAAAAACACCTTTTTAAGCAATACCGACAATGCCTCGATCAGCTTACGCAAATTGCTGTTAACAAAATGTAATCTGCATACCGTGCTGGACTTGCCCGGCGGTACGTTTACCGGAGCGGGGGTAAAAACGGTAGTGTTGTTTTTTGAAAAAGGCCATGCCACTCAGGCTGTCTGGTTTTACCAACTCAACCTAGATAGAAATTTAGGTAAAACCAATGCCCTAAATGAAAAAGATTTGCTAGAATTTGTCGAACTGCAAAAAACCAAAGTAGACAGCGAAAATTCGTGGACGGTTAATGTCAAAGACCTAGACCCAACCACTTTTGATTTAAGCGCCAAAAACCCCAACAAAAAAGAAGAAGCCGCCCTGCGCCAACCGCAAGCCATTTTGGCAGAGATGAAAGCCTTGGATAAAGAAAGGGAAGACATTTTAAGCTCTATTTTGGGGCTGATATGAAACGGGGTTGGGAGATAAAAAAGCTGGGGGAGGTTTGTGAAACAGGTGCTGGAGGAACTCCATTAAAAGCATATAAAGATTATTATGAAGGCGGAACAATTCCTTGGCTTATGAGTGGTGAAGTAAGTCAAGGTAAAATTTTTGAAGCAAGAAACTTCATTACGGAAAAAGGTTTAAATAATTCATCTGCGAAGCTTTTTCCTATAAATACAGTTTTAGTTGCGATGTATGGGGCAACTGCTGGGCAAGTCGGAATTCTAAAATTTGAGGCTTGCACAAATCAGGCTGTTTGCGGAATTCTACCAAATAACAAGATTATTCCTGAGTATTTATTTTATTGCTTACTTTCAAAAAAAGAAGAGTTAATTGCACAGGCAGTTGGTGGAGCGCAACCCAATATTTCTCAAATTAAAGTTCGTAATACAAAAATACTACTGATCCCACTCTCCGAACAACAACGCATAGTAGCCATTTTAGACGAAGCCTTTGCCGCCATAGCCAAGGCAAAAACCAATGCAGAGCAAAACCTCAAAAACGCCAAAGAGCTTTTTGAGAGTTATTTGCAAAGCGTGTTTGAAAATAAAGGCGAAGGGTGGGAAGAGAAAAAGCTATCGGAACTTTGCTCAATTAAGCATGGCTTTGCCTTTGATGGTAAGTATTTTTCAAATAAAGGAGAATATGTCCTTTTAACGCCAGGAAATTTTTACGAATCCGGTGGCTTCCGCAATCGTGGTGATAAGCAAAAATATTATATTGGCGATTTCCCTTCTGATTACATCCTTAAAAAAGGTGATTTGCTTGTTGCTATGACTGAACAGGCTCCTGGATTGCTCGGAAGCCCTATTCTCGTTCCTGATTCAAATAAATTTTTGCATAATCAACGTCTAGGACTGATTACGCCTAAAGAAGGTTGCTCTTGGACAAACGAGTTTTTATTTTATGTTTTCAATACAAATAAAGTTCGCAAAATTCTTCATACTACAGGAACAGGTGTAAAGGTCAGGCATACCTCACCAACTAAAATTGGAGAGGTTTTAGTTAACTTTCCTGCATCCATCAAGGTTCAAAATGAAATCGCAGTAACATTAACTAATCTATCAGCCCAAACCAAAAAATTAGAAGCCATTTACCAACAACACATTAATGATTTGGAAGAATTGAAAAAATCAATCCTGCAAAAGGCTTTTAATGGTGAATTGAATACAACACGGGCGAGTTAAATCATTGGTCAAGTTGTAGTAGGTCGGGTTAGCGATAGCGTAACCCGACATTATCCGAACGGCACACGTCGGGTTACGCTATCGCTAACCCGACCTACGTTGTTACCAAAAACACATTAATGATTTAAAAATCAATCCTGCAAAAAGCCTTTAATGGTGAATTGATAACCATAACTTTACACTAACCAAATGAACGAAGCCGAAACCAGAGCGGAACAGATAGACCCTAAGCTAAAAGCCTGTGGTTGGGGCGTTGTTGATGGCTCTAAAATCCTGCGTGAGTACCCCATTACCGCTGGCAAGCTACAAACGGGCGGCGTTCGGGGCAAGAAACTCATTGCTGATTATGTTTTGGTTTATAAGGGCATTAAGCTGGCGGTTATAGAAGCCAAAAGCGCAGGGCTGGCGGTGGGCGAGGGGGTGGCACAGGCCAAGTGCTATGCCGAAAAATTAAAACTGGACAGCGCTTATGCCAGTAACGGCAAAGAGATTTACAGCATTTGTATGCTTACAGGTGCAGAGAGGTTGGTGGCGCATTACCCGACTCCCGATGAATTGTGGCACAAGACCTTTGCCGAGCATAATGAATGGCGGGAGAAGTTTGCCGCCATTGCCTTTGAGGATAAGGGCGGGGCATGGCAGTTGCGTTATTATCAGGAAATCGCGGTAAAAAATGCCTTAGAGGCCATTGCCAACCATAAAGACCGCATTTTATTGACCTTGGCGACCGGCACGGGCAAAACCGCGATTGCTTTCCAAATCGCTTGGAAGCTGTTCCAAACCCGCTGGAATTTAAAGCGGGATGGCGGCAGAAGGCCCCGGTTATTGTTTTTGGCGGATAGAAACATTTTAGCCAACCAAGCCTTTAATGCGTTCTCGGCCTT